>JAKISF010000018.1 GCA_021648725.1 Bacteroidales bacterium
TTTGACGTATTGAACACAGCTAAGTTTAATCTATTCTCACACTATGTTTCGTTGTGAATTGCTTTCATTTTGTATCTTTGACGTATTGAACACAGCACAGGTGCATATATTATGCTGAGTTTGTGCTCTTTACGTTAAAGTTTTGAATTAAAAAAACTGTGTTAAAAACCGATTGAGATTTGATTTCTCAGTCGGTTTTTTATTTGCAGAACCATCGTATCATTGTCAAAAGTGATAGGATACTACCCAAAATCTAAAAAAGTGTAAGTTGTTGCGGCATTTCCGGCAGTTTTTCTTTCTTTTTGCCGTGAAAAAGTTCAATCATCCCGAATTGTTTATCGGTAATTTGCATTATTGCCACAAAACCGTCGGGAGGCAAAAAACTTTTTACGCGTTTTATGTGTACTTCGGCATTTTCTCTGCTTGCACAATGTCGCATATAAATTGAAAACTGAAACATTGAAAAGCCGTCTTTTAAAAGTCCTTTCCTGAACAGGCCGGCATTTCTGCGGTCTTTTTTTGTTTCGGTCGGTAAATCAAAGAAAACGAGCAGCCACATAATTCGGTATTGATTTAAACGCTTAAGTTCCGGCATTATATAAAAATTATTCTACAAATTCGGGATATAATATTTTTCTGGAATTTTCGGCAAAACATTGAAATAAACTTGCAGCCGTTCGATGTGATGCATTCATTAAAGGGCTTCTTTTATTGTCAATAATAACATCAAGAACAGGAATTTGCAACAATTCTTTTTTTATTTCGGGAGTAAGTTCAAAATCTTTTTCGTTCCAATCATCCGAATAATATTTCTCACATAAATCTCTTACAATTGCATCAACAAAAGGGCGATAGGGTTCCATAATATCATCTGCCAAAGCATAGGCATTGTATTTATTATGGTGATGAATACCGAAAAGCGGCAATAATCCGGAAGCCGTTAAGCTGCGAGCAATAACGGCTCTTAAAACGGCATAGCCGTAGTTCAATAAATTATTGGGTGCTTTTTCAAAACGTCCGCGTTTAAAATTATCAAAAATATCGGCAAATAATGTTTTCCAATAGAATGCGGCGGCACGTCCTTCGTAATTATCGGGGTCGCCGGATTTTACGGATTGTTCCCAATATTGCATATTTTCAAATGGTTTTTTATTGATACGATGACTCGAAGTCATCGTATCAATCCCTATATTCATTAACAAAGTTCTTTGATTTCTTATTTTTGCTTTAATGGTTTGCTGCCAAAGATTTTTCTTTAAAGGCAAACTTGCTTCTGTTTGATATTTATAACGCTCCTGTTGAACGGTGTTACCGTCAAGATTAAGCATCAGCCCTTGCGGCATGTGTTTTTCATCGCAGGTGATAAGAGCAACATTATTATGCAACAGTTTGCTTATAAGAGTTTGCGAGATTGTAAGTCTGTGAGCATCAAGAATAATAACACCTATGTCTTCAATCGGAATTTTTGCTGAAGGATTATTAATATCTTCAAATTTTACGACAAGTTGCTCTTCTTTTGTGCTTAAATATGTGTTGCTGCCGAAATACAGTGTTCTTTTTATCATATTACACTGATTTTGTTCAACTTACAAAACCAACAACTATGCCAAAAAAACATTTCAGTTATTTTCAGAAATAAATCCATATTCGACAGCAAGCAATTTATTAATCAATTTACCTTTTCTGTCTCCGTAATAATCAGCCGCTGAAGAAAATTCCCACTCAATATCTTGTTTCACAAGTTTTGCTTTTGTCGGGTTTTTGTGAATATAATCGAAACAAATTTTCGGATATTGTTTCTCGGGATGTTGTATGTTTATATTTGTTATTCCGTTTTTTGTAATAAAACTTGGTTCAATACCATTTGGGCAGTTTATGCATTCGGCTTTGGTTTTTCCTCTAAATAAACTACCGCTTATTTTTTCTTGTTTGTTTATAGCTTTTGTGTAAGATGATAAAATAATACCTAATGAGTGATTTATGCTTATTTTTTTATTGCTATTTGGTGTTCTATTTGGAGCGCAACTTTGAGTTGCACTCCAAATGTTAGCACTTACTTCCACCTCACGAACATAAACCATTAAATGAAAATGATTAGGCATTAAGCACCAAGCTAAAATATCGGCATAAGGCGTAATATGTGTTTTTATTTTTCGTAAAAAATAAAGATAGTTTTCTCTGTTAAAGAAAATTTTACGCCGATTATTTCCTTGGTTATAGATATGGTATATGTAGCCTTTTTCGAATTGCATTTTAGTTTTTTTTTACCAAAAGTTTTCATAGCATCGGCGTTGTTTGAAACAACACCGATGCTTACTTCATTTTAATTGTTTGTTGGAATTAATTATTTTTTATACCCTATAATTTCACCAAGTCGATTTACTTTTAGTTTCCAACATATGTCTTTAATCATATTGCCTTTAATATCTTTTTCCATTTTATTTAATGATGAAAATTCATACCTTTTTTTCTCTTTGTCATTAATCGTATTTGCAACTTCGTTTTTTATAAAGAAACATTGACTTCCTGAACTACTTACCATTTTATAAATTCTATTAATTTGTTCTTTTGTAACTTTTTCAATATTAAACAAACTTGGGTCTTCAATTTCTTCATCAGTAGGCACATAAACTAAGTCGTTTGGAGAAAGTGAAAATAAGAATGTTCCTTTTTCTGAATTTATCGGTATAGGCTTTTTATCATCATTTGGCAAATAAGCATTTTGTTTTTGGTGTTCAATTACTTCGTTTAACGGAATAGTTTCGTAACTTCTGATTTTCTCACCTTTTTTATTTTCAGTTTCATAAATTGCAAAAAACAGATTTGTTCCTTTTGCTGCTTCTACATATTTGTTTTTATTATGTTCTGAATACCCTACATTAAATTTATTTCCTTCTTCATAAAGTCTTACTTTATATATTGGATTATGTTGTTTGCCCTTATTCAGCTCTACAATGTTTTTATTGAGTTCTCCGATTCCTTCCGGACTAAATGCTAGATCAAATTGCACTTCCCCGTCTTCACTAAGGTAATTTTTAATGTGTTTTTTTAATATATTTTGAATACTTTTATCCGTTATTTTTTCAATATGTTTAAGTGTTTTTATATCAGATAATGAGACTCTGCTTGCAGTTGCTTCAATAAAATAATACACTTCAACTTTACTTATATCTTTATCATTAAATTTATTTTTTAACTTTTTAAAATACGTTTTAATTTTTGCATTATCATAATCTTGTTTTCTTAGTTTCTTTATTTTATTATTCAGTTTTTTTTCTACAATGATATAATTATTATCAATTGCTTGATTAAATGAAACTCTTTTTATCTCTCGAATTGAGACTTTTCCTGAAACTGTTTCTTTGTGCATGGGTTTTCGGATTGCCCAATTTTCTCCTTTTGTTTGTTTTACTTGTAGTTTTTTATACTTACCATTTTTTTGCTTAACCCATTGCCATGTTTTGTTGTTTGTTTTATTTATTACTCGTAAATTTTGCTTAAAACTTATAATAGTTTTTTCTAATTGTTCTTTTGCATCAGTTGTAAATGTTTTCCAAGGCATTAAAAAATGTTTTGTATAATGTCCTTCCTTATTTTTAGTAAGTATAGACGGTTGTAATTCATACTTTTGTTTTTCATTACTTAGTGAATTTAAGTATTGAATGTGTTTTCTGTTTGTACAGGCAATCGCCAATGCATCAAGTGCGTGGTGTCTATGGTCAATTCTTTTTTTATTGAAACCTTTTGCAATATTATCCGGCACTTGTGTTCTGAAAGTATTTATTTTTTTATCCCAATAACCAAAATCATCGGAATTGGTTAATTCATTAAGCCGTTTAAATCTGGGGGCAATAATTTCATTCCATTTATTATTTAAGCCCCAGTCTTGTTTCAGTTTTGATGTAATTGTACCGGTAACTGAAATTAAGTTTTTTGAGGTTGCTTCTTTTTCGCCTTCTTCTCTTACAATATTACTTAATAAACCTTTAACTAATTTACTTATATACCGAGTATCGTTAAGTTGCCTTTCAATAAAACCTTCCGGAATATCTTCTGAAAGTAACTTTTTTAGTTTTGTTCTGTTCTTTTTAAAATATTTATTACAATGATTTTCGTATTCTGCCAGTTTTAAAATTTCTACTGTGTTGCCGTTGCCTAAATTTACTTTTTCACTTCCGTGATTTTTAATAAATTCGTAAGCTGTTTGATTACTTTTAATCGCATTAACTTCACTTTCGCATATAATTTTATTACTTAAAGAGTTATCAAAATAGCGAGATTGCGGAATAATATGTTCAATTTGATAATCAGTTGTAAATAATCTGCTTAAAGAAATAGCTTTGCCTGTGTAGGGAGAATTGTAGCCTTGTTCAAGCCAAAGTTTATATTTGTTTATATCCGATTTTGAAAGTGATGATTTTTTCCTGATTTTTTCGATACCTTCATCTATATTTTCATCATATTGATAAATACCCTCTTCATATATTTTTAATATTTCTTGATGGTTTGGTGAATATGGACGTACCTCACCTTGTGTTTTTGGGTCGTTTACTAATTCTTTTAAAAGTTCTTTAATTCTATAGTTTGTATTTTCATTTTCAGTAACCCGCTGTGTCATTTGTTTTCTTT
The DNA here is from genome assembly GCA_021648725.1 of Bacteroidales bacterium. Taxonomy (NCBI): domain Bacteria; kingdom Pseudomonadati; phylum Bacteroidota; class Bacteroidia; order Bacteroidales; species Bacteroidales bacterium. The sequence continues at coordinate 4,630 of JAKISF010000018.1, forward strand.
TATCAGCCGGGTTTTTCATTTCTCTGCCAAGTTCCACATGAATTTCATCAAAATCACCATATTTCTTCCAAATATCTCTAACAACTCTTAATGTTTCTGTAACTACTTGTTCAACAATTGGGTTTCTTAGACTATGCTGTTTAAATTCGCTCAAATATTTATCAATATCTTTTGGAACTTTCCAATGTTGAATTTCACTGACTTCTGAATGTCGATTATAAACCGCATAACATGCTTGATAAGTATTTAATGCTTGAAGCGGATTTTTATCTTTAAAATCAATGAAACTTTTTAATAGTTGTTTTGGTATATCATCATCTGTTATATTATTATCAATTTTTTGTTTATCAAATCCTATAACTTTTAACCTTTCAATTATTGAATTAACACGTTCCTTTATTTCTTTTGTAGTTTCATTTTCGTTCCAATATTTACCTCTTTTCATTAAAGGGAGAAGTTTTTTTATTGCTTTTTCAGAATATGCACCGTATTCATTTTTAAAAGGTGGAAATTTTTTAAAATTTTCAATAAATGTTTCTCTGTCAATATTGTTTTTTATTGCAAAATTTTCAATCGCTTTTTCATATTCATTTTTATCTTTTACTGAATAGATTATATGCCATAAATTAAGTTCTTTTTTATAGGTTAAAAAGTTTTCAACATCTATATCTTTAACTTTCTTTAATCTTGAAATAAATTGAGCTTTGGTTTCATTACACGGGTATTTTTTATCTTCTACATAATTCCACCTATAATTATCTTTCTCTTTTTTAGTAATTATTTTTTCAGATACAAAGTATTGAATAATCTGTTTTTGCTCAATTTCTTTTCTTGTATTAAGAAAATCAAATAATTTTACCCACTCATCTTCTGTTTTTAAAAATTGTTCCGTTACATCAACATCTATTTGTGTTTTTCCATTTTCAACTAATTCTTTTTGGTAAATCTTTAAGTTCTTTAAAAATTGCCATAATCTAAATTCCTGAAACAAAGGATGTGATTTTGATATTACTTTTAAAGGGTCATTGACCCATTCCTCTTTTTCTTTTCCTGTAACACTATCAATTGTCTTTTTTTTGAAAATTCTACTTTCATACTGACAACCTGAAATTGTTGATTTTTTGCTTTTTAACGGTCTTTGATAAAAAATAATATCATTTATAAATAAATATTTAAACCCTTTTTCTTTTATATTGCTTTTATGGGCTTCATTTCTTGGATAAAGTTCTTCGATACAATCATTATATAGTTTTTTGTTTTTCAGCTCATTATGAAGTTTGATTTGTGTGTCTATGATTTTTTCTAATTCTTTTTTATAAAATTTTCGTTCAATAGTTTTAATAAGTTTTCCTCTAATTTTTTGTGTCGGATTTTGTAATAAGGTATCATAAATATATTCACAAATATATTTGCCGGATTGCTCAATCTCTTGCTCTGTTTTCTTTTTTATTAACTTCCAATCATCTTCTTTAGGGGCTCTAAAGCTACGCTTTATACTTCCGTCTTTGTTTTTTTTTGTTGTTATAATAAATTCTTTTTCTTTTCCGACCCAATCGGCTAAAGAGGTTTTACTTTGTCTTTTATAAATCCAATCATTTTCTAAAATAACTTCATACCAAGTTCCTTTCTCATTTTTACCATCAGTTGCTTTTACACGAATAACTTTTAAAGAATAAAATTTTTCATCTTTGTTTTCATCATTTTCAGTTTCTTCACCTCTTAATTGATAATAACCTCTTTTTTGATTAAAATTAAGAATTATCCATGCAAGTTCTTCTTTTGCTATTTTTTGTGAAAGGGCTTTTTTTCTTAAATAATAGAGTGTCCAATCAAGAGGGATTTTCGTTTCCTGTCCATTTAGTTTGAACTCATTCAACATATCATTAAAAGCATCCATGAAAATAAATTCATATTTACCATCATCATTTTTTTTGTAGTTTAATTTAGTTTCTTTTTCTCCTTCATTTAACTCTTTGAACTGTCCTAACTTTTGCTCAAAATCAATTGAGTTTTTATAATGCTTTGGCAAAAAATTTAAAACATTTAAAACCCTATGTAAACGCTCTCTGCGTAAATTATCTCTTTGATACAATCGTCTTACTCCTCGATAACCTGTCCTTTCAGCAGTTTGAGAAATAGAAACACCCGAATCAAATTTTCCTAAAATATCTTGCGACATTGGAATTATTCGACTTCCGACACCTTCAATTTCTCCTATTTTCTTATCAAACTTTTGTTTTATAACTGCCCAACCAATACTATTGGTTCCTAAATCGAGTCCGAGTATTTTTTTCATAACAATAATCTTTTAAAAAATAAAGTATAAATTTAATAAATATTTTTGTTAATACATTTCTTTTCGCTATGTTTGTAAATACAAAATGAAGCAATTCACAATAAGGATTATTCCGTTGTGAAAACATTTAAAGCGGCAACTTCGGTTGTCGCTTTTTTGCATAAAAGATTATTGTTTTTTAAAATATAATATCTTTATTTTACAGTTTCTAAAAAATAAATTTTGAAAGACCTAACCTCAGGAAAAGAAGGGAAGTTAATATTATTGTTTGCATTGCCGATGTTACTCGGAAATGTGTTTCAACAATTATATATTTTTGTGGACAGCATTGTTGTCGGAAATTTCTTGGGAAAAGGAGCTTTAACAGCAGTCGGAGCTTCGTTTCCGGTATTTTTTGCTTTAATATCTCTCGGTATCGGTTTGGCTACGGGTGCAGGTGTTGTTATTTCACAATTTTTCGGTGCAAAGCAATATAATAATGTACAAAAAGCAATTGATACAATGTATATTATATTGTTTCTGTCATCTGTAATTATCGGTGTTTTCGGAATAATATTTATAGAAGATATTTTAAGTTTGGTAAAACTTCCCGACGGAACCTCCGCATCAGCAAAAATATATCTTACAATATTACTTTCGGGCTTAGTTTTAGATTTCGGATATAACGGAACAGCTGCAATTTTCAGAAGCCTCGGAGATTCAAAAACACCTTTGTATTTTTTGATTATTGCTACAATTACAAACATAATTCTCGATATTGTTTTTATAAAATATCTGAATATGGGAATTGAAGGAATCGCTTATGCAACCTTAATTTCAAAAGGAGGTGCTTTTCTTTCGGCGGTTATCTATATCAGAAAAAAATATGATTTAATAAATCTCAGAATACTCGGTTTAAAATTCGATAAAGTAATATTCCTTAAAGGATTAAAAATAGGTTTACCTTCCGGAATACAACAAATGGTTGTTGCAATAGGTATGATGGCAATTTACCGTATTGTTGGGAAATTCGGCACAACAGTAACCGATGCTTATTCCGTAGCTATGCGAATTGACTTTTTCGGTATGATACCCGCTATGAGTTTTTCTATGGCATTAACGGCATTTACGGGGCAAAACATAGGTGCCGGAAGAATTGACAGAGTAAAGCAAGGATTGAAAGCAACAATTTTAATGTCAGGAACTGTTGCTGTTTTGATAAGCCTTATAATTATGTCAACGGCACAATTTATAATGCGAGCATTCACACCCGACGAAGAAATAATAAGAATAGGAACGGAATATTTATTGATTGTAAGTTCATTCTATTTTATTTTTTCAATAATGTTTTCATTAATGGGAACATTCAGAGGTGCAGGAGATACATTATTCCCTATGTTTATTACAATACTTACCCTATGGGGAATAAGAGTTCCTCTTTCAGATTATTTATCCGGAATTTACAATGAACTAGGCATTTGGTATGCACTGCCTGTTACTTGGGCATTTGGCATGACCGCTTCTGCAATTTACTATTTCACAGGAAAATGGAAGAGAAAAGTTGTACTTAAAGTTGAAACAGTTATTGAATAATTATGAAAGAAGTTGCAATAGGAATTGATATAGGCGGTACAAATACAGTTTTCGGAATTGTTGATAAATCGGGGCGTATTATTGCCGAAGATAAAATGTTAACAAAAAATTACATCAATTTTGAAGATTACATTTTTGCCCTGTCAACATTAATTAAAAAGAACCTTTCAAAACTTAATGAGAATTACGGCTTACAAGGAATCGGAATAGGTGCACCGAACGGTAATTATTACAACGGAACAATAGAACATGCCGTAAACCTTAATTGGAAAGGAATATTGCCGCTTGCAAAAATGATTAAAAATAACTTTGACGTTCCCGTTTTTGTTACAAATGATGCAAATGCCGGAGCTTTGGGCGAAAAGTTATACGGAGGGGCAAAAAATATGAATCATTTTATTTTTATTACCCTCGGAACAGGCCTCGGAAGCGGAATTGTTACAAACGGTAAATTATTATACGGCTGTGACGGTTTTGCCGGAGAAATAGGACATACAAACGCAATACCCGACGGCAGATTATGCGGTTGCGGAAAAAAAGGCTGTTTAGAAACTTATGTGTCAGCAACAGGAATTGTTAAAACAGCTTATCAATTTCTAAAAGAAACAAAAGAAAAGAGTATTTTAAGAAATATTCCTGAATTTTCTTCGAAAGATATTTTTGATGCAGCTGTTAAAAAAGACAGGATTGCTTTACAAATTTTCGATTATACTTCTGAAATCTTGGGAAAATCTTTGGCAGATTCAGTTGCTTACTTAAGTCCGCAAGCTATTTTTCTTTTCGGAGGCTTGGCTAATGCCGGTAATTTATTATTAAAACCCGCAAAGCAATATATGGAAGAAAATTTATTAGAAGTTTATAAAAATAAAGTAAATATTTTACCGTCACAATTAGAAGGCAATTCTGCTGCTGTTTTGGGAGCAAGTGCACTGGTTTGGGATGAGTTATCCTAAGAACTTTTGAATTATGTCTGAAAACTCTTTATACACAAAACTGTTTGTTGCAACCATTTCCCTGCCGAACAAATAATTATCTCCTTTATTAAAATCTGCAACTCTCCCTCCTGCTTGTTGAACAATAAAAGCTCCTGCCGCAACATCCCATACGTTTAGGCTGTATTCGTAAAAAGCATCAAATCGTCCGCAAGCAACATAAGCTAAATCTGTTGCAGCCGAGCCTAATCTTCTTATTCCTCGTGTGTTTTTCATGAAGTATTCCAGGCTTTTTAATATTGCAGAGTTCTTTGAATAATCGTAATAAGGAAATCCTGTTGCAATTAAAGAATCTGCAAGAGTTTTGTTTGTAGAAACTTTTATTTCTTTGCCGTTAAGAAAAGCCGGAGAATCTTTATAGGCATAAAAACATTCGTCTTTACCTACTTCATAAACTACACCGATAACTATTTTACCTTTTTCTTCCAAAGCAATACTGACGGAAAAAGGCTCTAAACCATGAATAAAATTTGTTGTGCCGTCCAAAGGATCAACAATCCAATTGAAAGTATCTGATTCTATAGTTTCAGTTTCTTCTTCGGTAATAAAACCGGCTTCGGGTAAAATTTCTTTTAACTTATCAACAATTATCTGTTCTGCATTTTTATCAACATAAGTCACATAAGAATGTAAACTTTTTGTTTGAATATTATCCCGGTTGATTTTCCCTTTTTCGTTTCGAATGAAATCTCCGGTTTTTATTGAAATTTCTTTAACTTGATTACAAATATTCTTATAATTGAGCATATCTTTAAAAATTAGAAAATAATATAAAAAAAGCCTCAAAAAGAGGCTTTTAAATATATTCAGTAAAAAAAATTATACTAATCCTTGTGCTAACATTGCATCTGCAACTTTAACAAAGCCGCCTATATTTGCACCTTTAACGTAATCAACATAATCACCGTCTTTACCGTGTTTAACGCAAGTTGTGTGAATATCTTTCATAATTTGATGAAGTTTTGCATCAACTTCTTCTCTTGTCCAGTTGTAACGCATAGAATTTTGAGACATTTCAAGACCTGAAACAGCAACACCGCCAGCATTTGCAGCTTTACCCGGTGCATAAAGTATTTTATTTTTTTGGTAAACTTCAATTGCTTCCGGCTCTGAAGGCATGTTAGCACCTTCCGCAACAACAAAACATCCGTTTTTAATCAGTGTTTCCGCTTCTTCTTTATTAACTTCATTTTGGGTAGCACAAGGAAGAGCAACATCACATTTAATACTCCAAGGCCGTTTGCCTTCATGATATTCACATCCGTATTTATCTGCATATTCTTTAATTCTTCCTCTTTTAACATTTTTGAGGTCAAGAACAAAGTCTAATTTTGCAGTATCAATTCCCTCAGGATCATGAATAAATCCTTTTGAATCTGACAATGTAACAACTTTTGCACCTAATTCAATACATTTCTCAGTTGCATACTGAGCAACATTACCTGAACCTGAAATAGTGACAGTTTTTCCTTTTAAGCTGTCGTCTTTTACTTTAAGCATTTCTTCAGCAAAATAAACAGTTCCGTATCCTGTTGCTTCCGGACGAATTAATGAACCGCCCCACTCTATTCCTTTACCTGTAAGAACACCGGTAAATTCGTTTCTTAATCTTTTATATTGTCCGTACATAAAACCTATTTCACGTCCTCCTACTCCTATATCTCCTGCGGGAACATCAGTATTAGGCCCTATGTGTCGTTGAAGTTCTGTCATAAAACTTTGACAAAAACGCATAACTTCAGAATCTGTTTTACCTTTAGGGTCAAAATCAGAACCGCCTTTACCGCCGCCCATAGGTAAAGTTGTTAAACTATTTTTAAATACTTGTTCAAAAGCTAAAAATTTTAAAAGACCTAAATAAACAGTAGGGTGAAAGCGTAAGCCTCCTTTATACGGTCCTATTGCACTGTTCATCTCAACTCTGTAACCTTTATTAATATGAATCTCGCCGCTGTCGTCTGTCCATGGAACTCTGAACATAATAACTCTTTCCGGCTCCGTCATTCTTTCAAGGATTTTTGCTTCTTTATATTTCGGGTTCTCTTCAATAAAAGGAAGTACCGACTCTACGACTTCTTCTACAGCTTGATGGAATTCAGTTTCGCATCTGTTTTTAGCGATAACGCCGTCCATAAATTGTTTTACATTTTGATTCATTTTTTATATTTTTTAAAGTTTAAAATTTTAGTCAGACAAATATATTATATTTATATAAATAACAATATTTTATTAAACATACATTATAAAATTCAGGCATCTGCAAAAATCAATATTTACGATAAAAAATATCGACATAATTTATATTTAATGCATTACTAATCTTGATTTACAAAGTGTAAGAATAAAATAATTCCTAATAAAAAAAGGTTTACACAAAAAGCATAAACCTCTGACAATCAGCAGTCGGGATGGCAAGATTCGAACTTGCGGCCTCTGCGTCCCGAACGCAGCGCGCTAACCGGACTGCGCCACACCCCGATTTCGGGAATGCAAATTTATATTTTTTTATTTATTAACAGAAAAAAATATTTATTTATTTCTTTATGTTTTTTTGACTTTTATATTTAATGTGGTTTCTTCTTATGAATAATTTCCCGGGAGTAATATGAAAATTTAAATTATTCAATCAATTTAAAAATAATATTTAAAAAAATCAATTTGTTTTAAAAAATCAATAACTTCGCAACTGAGTAAATTACAACAACAATTAACTTATTTGTAAAATAAATTATTTTTTTTGTGGAAATTGATGTAACTTGTCATCATTATATAAAATTCAGAAACTATATCTATTAATTTAAATTTGAAATCATGAAATTACAGAGATTACTTATGTTGTCAGTTGCCATATTTGCTTTTTCATTTATGGGATACGGACAAGTTGAACCCGCAGAAGCTCCTATGTTCGGAAATGTAAGAGGCGGAAATGCTGCTTTCAGTCATAACTTTGGTGACATAAGCGGAACTACTGAGTCTTACAATTTTAAAATTGCTAACAAAGGTGCTACGACTATGCACATTACCGACATCAAAATTCCTGAAAAAGTAGGCGTAACAGTTATTGATATGCACATTAAAAAAGGAAAAGAAGGTGTAATTATCGTAAACATTGACCCTACTATTAAAGAAAAAGGAAAATTTGCAGAAAGAATAGTAATTACGACTCAACAAAAAGAGCCGAATATTGTTACGACTAAAGAAATTACATTTGTAGTAGCAGGCGAAGTAAAATAATTATTGTTTAATAATTTTTTAACAGTAAATATTGAACGAAATGTTCAGTATTTACTGTTTTTTTAACTAAATTTTATAATATGAAGCCGCCTGTTTGTGCTATATGCGATAAAGATTTTTTCGGAACCGGAGGTTTAATCTATTTTAAAGAAACAGAAGAGGATAAAACTTTTAACGAAAGATTTAAACAAAAAGGGTTTGTAGGACATCCAAAAAATGCTTTTTGGTTTTGTGAGAAACATTATAAAACAGCAAAAAAATATTCTCACTTAACAAAAACAGAAGCATTTGAAAAAATAAGCTGAATAATGTCAGTCTTATTTTTTAAATTTATAAATCCAACTCAATCAAAGTAATTCCCGAGCCGCCGGCTTCAAGCCTTTCGTCTTTGTAGTCTTTTACAATATCCTGTGAACGTAAATAATCTCTTATAACTTCTCTTAAAATTCCGTTGCCTGTACCGTGCAGAATTTTCAAATGTCGTGTTTGATTTACAATTGCATCGTCTAAATATCGAGAAACTGTGTGCAAGGCATCTTCTGCACGTTTGCCTCTTATGTCAAGTCGATCAAAAAAATCTTCGGCATTCTGTTCATTTGTTCTTATAACTTTTACGCTTGTTTTTATTGATTTTTGCTTTTTTTGTGTTGTTAATTCCAGCTTATTTTTATCAACAGTTAATTGTATATTATTACTTATTACTATTGCTTTATTTTTTTTGACGGATAAAACTTCTGCAATTGTATTAGTCCCTGTAATCTTCACAAAATCACCTTGTTGTATTTCTTCCTTTTTTTGCATCTTCTCTCCGACAATATTTTGCATTTTGTTTCTTTTTGTCTTTTTCTGTTTTATTTTTTCGATTTTTTCATGTATTTTTTCATCACTAATTCGCTGTTTTTCCTTTTCTGTTTTTATATATTCGTTCAATTCTTTTCTTAATGCCTTTGTTTGTTCTTTTTCAGCATTTTTTCGTTTTATTTCAAGTATTGTTTTTTCTATCTTTTTATTTGCTGAATTTAAAATTTCTTCCGCTTCTGCTTTTGCATTTTTAAGAACTTCTTTCTTTTTATAAAGCAACTTTTCTAATTCTTCTTCATATTTTTCAAGAGTTTCGGTAAGTTTACTTTCGGTTATTCTGATTTTTCGTTTGCTTTGTTTAAGTTTTCGCTTTTCGCTTTGGGTTTGTTTTAAGGCTTTTTCAAAATCAATTTGGTTTTTATCTACTTTTGATTGTGCATTTTTAAGAATATTTTGGTTTAAACCTGTTTTTTCGGCAATTTCAAAAGCAAATGAACTTCCAGGTTTCCCGATTTCCATTTTATACAGCGGACGCATATTATCATTGTCGTATAACATTGCGGCATTTATAATTCCTTCGTTATTATCGGCAAAATGCTTAATATTTGTATAATGCGTAGTAATGATACCTTTTGCATTGCTTTTATGAATACTTTCCAAAACGGCTTCTGCAATAGCCCCCCCGAGCATAGGTTCGGTTCCCGTTCCGAATTCATCAATTAAAATTAAAGTTTCCTTATCGGAATTTTCTGTAAAAACCTTCATGTTTTTTAAATGCGAACTGTATGTACTCAGGTCATTTTCAATTGATTGCTCATCGCCTATGTCAATGAATATATTGTTAAAAATTCCGGTTACGGAAATACTTTTTACGGGAATCAGCAAACCGCATTGCAACATATATTGTAAAATTGCAACAGTTTTTAAACTTACTGATTTACCGCCTGCATTAGGTCCTGAAATAATTAAAATTCTTTGTTCTTCATTTAAATTGAAATCTGAAGGAATGACTTTTTTATTAGTGTTTTTGTATGCAATAAACAAAAGAGGATGCACGGCATTTAAAAATTCAATTTTATTTTGATTGCTTAATTTCGGTTTTTCGGCATTTATACTAATTGCAAAAATTGCCTTTGCTCTTATGAAATCAATAGTTGCCATAAAATCGTATGATTGCTTTAAATCATCGAAATAAGGTCTCAGTTCATCGGTTATTTCCGTTAATATTTTCCTGATTTCTCGTTTTTCCGCAAATTCAAGTTCTCTGATTTCGTTATTAAGCGTAACAACCTCAATAGGCTCAATATATGATGTTTTACCCGTTGCGGATTCGTCATAAATAATTCCTTTTATTTTTCGTTTGTTTTTTGCTTCGACAGGGATTAATAATTTATTTTCCCGCACGGTAACTTCGGAATCCTTTTCAACATTTCCGGCAGCAATTTCTTTTCTGAAAATTCTTTGAATTGTTTGTGAAACGCTTGATTGTTTTTTTGACAAATCATTTCTGATTTTTGCAAGTTCAGGTGATGCATTGTTCTTTATCTCTCCGTATTTGTCTAATATTGAGCTTATTCTGCTTATAACAAACGGGAACAATGAGACCTCTTTGCTTAACCTTTTTAAAGTAGTGTAATTATTTTCTTCATCGTTTTTAAAGAAATTAACGATTGATTTTATGGTTGTTAATGAGCGTATAATATCAAATAATTCATTTGCAGAAAAAAAAGTTCCTATGTTTTGCGTTTTCTCAAAATATGATTTTGTATCAATAAAATAGCTTACCGGGAAGTTATCTTTAAATTGAACAATGTGTTTAAATTCAAAAGTTAGGTTTAAAAGATATTGTATTGTATTAACATCAGTTAAAAAACTCATCTCTTCAACTTTTGCTTTTCCGGCATGGCTGAGGCATTGACTTTTAATAAGTTCACGTATTTTAGTAAACTCGGTTTTTATTTCAAAATCTTTCGGGTATATCTTGCTCATAGGAAATATTCAACTTAGAATTGATGCAAAATTATTAAAGTTTTAAAAGCAAGATGCAATTTCTTTATTTTTATTCCTTTAATATTTTCCTTCGAGCCTAACCTTTGGTTTAAGTTCTGAAAATAAAACTCCTAAATTATTACAAAGCAATAAAATACATTCATTCAAAATCAGCACAAGAATTACTTACAAGTGTTGCTTCTGTATTATTTTGTTGCGGTAATAATAAAATTCTGAATTTATCAACAGGTATTTTAGTAAGATAAACAAATATATCATTGCCCCAAATATTCTCATAAGGATTTGTTTTACAAGAAAGCGGGTTGATTGCATATAAAGAAAGACCGCCGCCGTCGTCTGCACAATACATTCCGTAAACTTGTAATGCTTTTGCAATAGTCATTTCATAGTCACTCAAACCTAATGCACTTAGGTTAAGAGCCGGATCTAATTGAACTAATGCTCCCTCGGGAATAGCCCAATCATCGGTGGATGTTCCGTCACTTTCTGTAGCCGGACTGACAGGACCGCCTGCTTTTGTATGATCATAACTAAAAATAAGAGCATGGTTTATTTCTCCTGCTTCTAATTCTTGCGGCCAAATAATTCCTTGAAGTAGCTCAAAACCGGAACCTCTTGCTGATAATCCTTTCGGGAAAATACCGTCCCCGGACAACAATAAAGCATTGCCCCACCCGGCTTGCCAACCTCCGCTTTTAAGTTGCATTTCCCAAAAATCATATATACAGCCCCCTGTTTCATCTATAATTACCATGTGTCCGTCACCGGAAGGGTCAGGTTCTGCATATTCAGGAATCGGGACATTTTTTAAAGTTTTCATGGGAGCCCACGAAGCAGACATGGAAACATCTTGTTTTTCTGTTAATGCATCGGTAAAATAAACAGGAACAGTCCATTCTTTTACTGCAATTAAAAAACCTTGACTTTCTTGTTGTTCGATAAGGCTTCCGACCATAACTGATGAATTCGGGTCAATTTGCGGATTATCGCCAATGGGATTGTAAAATACGGAATTAGAACTGAAAGCCTGATAATATTGTAAATTATCCGGTTTATTGCTGATGTCTTGATTGTCTTTTTTACAAGATAAAAACACTGTTAATAACAATATTGAAAAAAATAATTTAGTTTTCATAAGAAAAGATTTGAGTTATAAAATGTTATGAATTGAAACTATTACTTTTCAAATATATATCTTTTTTATTAAATAAATGGTTTTCTTTGTAACAACAAAAAAAACTTAATAAAATGACAGATTTCAGATCAGATACCGTTACAAAACCGACAAAAGAAATGAGAGCGGCAATGTTAAATGCCGAAGTCGGGGATGATGTTTTGCAAGAAGACCCCACGGTTAATAAATTAGAACATCTGGCTGCAAAAAAGCTCGAAAAAGAAGCAGCATTATTTGTTCCTTCCGGAACTTTCGGAAATCAGCTTGCAATATTAACACACACAAAAAGAGGAGATGAAATAATAGTAAAGGACGATACGCATGTTGTTCAACATGAGGTTGGTGCATCTGCCGTTATTGCAGGGGTTCAACTGAGAACAGTAAATGTTGAAAAAAGCTATATGGTTTGGGATGATATTTCAAAATATATAAGAAGCGGTTATGATATTCATCAACCCGAAACGGGAATGCTTGAATTACAAAACTCATTGGGAAACGGTGATGTTATGCCTTTGGAAGATATGAAACTAATATATAATAATCTAAAAGATTTGGATATTCCTGTTCATCTTGACGGAGCAAGAATTTTTAATGCTGCCGAATATTTAAAAGTTGAAGCAGCCGAAATTGCACAATATTGTGATTCTGTTATGTTTTGTTTATCAAAAGGTTTAGGTGCTCCGGTAGGCTCTATGTTGGTCGGAACAAAAGATTTTATTTTTAAAGCAAGAAAAAACAGAAAATTAATGGGAGGCGGAATGCGACAAGTCGGTATTTTAGCCGCTCCCGGAATTATTGCTTTGGAAGAAATGACTAAACGATTACATATTGATTATTCTAATGCAAAACGTATTGCAAAAGAATTTGCTGAATATGACATATTTGATATTAACCCTGATGAAATTAAAACTAACATCTTCTTTTTAAAATTCAGCACAAAAGATAAATCTGTTCTGCAAAAATTTTATAATTTATTGATTGAAAATGGCATTTTAGTTTATCCGCCGAGAAACGGAGGAATCCGTTTTGTTTTGCACTACGATGTTAAAGAATGTGATATTGATAAGTTTATTAAGTTGTTACCTTCACTTGTGAAACAAATGGGGAAATTATCAACATCCTAAGGTTTCTCATATTTGCTCGGTTATTTGCCAAAGTTTATTAAATTCTTTGTTGTAAGTTTTTGCAACATCTTTGCTGTCGGTAACTAAAATATTTTCATAATTCCTTGTTTCTGCACTGCGTGTCCAGTTATAACTTCCGGTAATTGTTATTTCATCGTCAATTACTGCAAATTTATGATGCATATGTGCAGAAGTTGTATCTAACTTTACATCAATCCCTAATCTTGATGCAATATAGTCAATATCATTGCCTTTATCATAACGTTTATCGTTGTCAGAAATAATTTTAATATTTACACCGTTAAGTTGCATATCTTTAATTGCATCAACAATTCGATTATCGCTTATCGTAAAAACACAAATATTTGCAGAACGTTTTGCATTTTTCAGAACATCTGTTATTGCATTAAGGCAGTCATGTCCGGGGCTGAAATATATTTTTGTCATAATAAAGTTTAAAGTGAAAAGTTTTAATTTTTGCAATTATTTTGCTCTGAATTCCTCAGTTTGTTTAAAAATTTCTTCTAAAATTGTTTTTTCTGTATCGTCAAGTTCAATTCCTCTTCGCTCCATTACAAGTTTTGCTGTTTCAAATACTTTATTCAATTTATAAGTCGTAAAACCGGATGCACCGCCCCAAGAAAATGACGGAATAAAATTACGAAGAAATCCGCTTCCGAAAATATTTGCACTGACACCTACAACTGTTCCTGTATTAAACATTGTATTTATTCCGCATTTGGAATGGTCGCCCATTATTAAACCGCAAAATTGTAAACCGGACCTTACAAAACCTTTCTTTTTATAATTCCAAAGTTTAACTTCGGCATAATTATTTTTCAAATTTGAATTGTTAGTATCGGCACCGAGATTGCACCATTCTCCTATAACAGAATTTCCGAGAAAACCGTCATGCCCTTTATTTGAATAACCCTGAATAACAGAGTTATTTACTTCTCCGCCAACTTTTGAATAAGGTCCTATTGTTGTTGCTCCGTAAATCTTTGCTCCAATTTTCAAACTTGAATTTTTGCATAAAGCAAAAGAGCCTCTTACAACTGAGCCGTCCATTATCTCAGCGTCTTTTCCTATATAAATATATCCTCCGTTCGGGTTTAATGTTGCAAATTCAACTTTTGCACCTTCTTCTAAAAAGATATTTTCTTTTTCAAGAGCATTTACATTATTGCTTAACTTCTGAGAAGTTCTTCCTTCGGTAAGTATCTGAAAATCATTTCTTATTTCTTCCTCATTGTTTTTAAAAATATCCCAGGGATAACTAATTTGTGTAAAATCGGAAGTTGCTTCAATGTGCTTAAAACCTTCAATATTGTTAAAATCAAATTTTTCTGTTCCGGAATCTTTTGAGATTATTGCGACAATAACTGATTTTTTTATTAATAATTGACCCGGTTCTAATTTTTTTATTTCATTAATAATATTTTTATTCGGAATAATTGAAGCATTTATTAATAAATTTTCACCTTCTGTTTTAACCGGGAATTTTATTTTTAGGTATTCTTCCGTTAAATTTGAAACCGATTTTCTCAAATAATATTCCCATTTTTCTTTAATTTTTAATATTCCTACTCTTAATTCCGATACAGGTTTTGTAAAAGTTAAAGGAAGAAGATTTTGTCTGTTAAGTTTATCAAATAAAATAGTATTCATCAGATTTGTTTTTTGATTTTGCTAATTTAATCTAAAAACAGGAAACATTCAAAAATAAAAAAGCCCTGCATTGCAGAGCTTTAAATTTATTATTAAAAATAAATTATTTCGTTTTCTTTTTGTATCGTTGATTAAATTTATCAACACGACCTGCTGAATCAACAAATTTCATTTTACCTGTATAAAAAGGATGAGAACTGCTTGAAATCTCCATTTTAAAAAGTGGATATTCTTTTCCGTCAAGCTCAATTGTTTCTTTTGTATTAACAGTTGATTTTGTAATTGTTATCTCATCATTTGACATGTCTTTAAAAACAACGTCTCTGTAATTGTTAGGATGTATATCTTTTTTCATTTTAATAAAATATTTTCTGAATTCGGCTCGCAAAGATATATATCTTTATTAAATAAGTCAAAAATATTTTAGTTTTTTTATTGAAATATTTACTTTTACAAAATTATTAAAAACAAAACAAATGATTAAGGACTATGAAAGTGCAATAAATAATATTCAAAGTGAATTAAAAGAATATTTAGTAAAAAGCAAATTGAAATCTTTAATTTTAGGAGTTTCGGGAGGAATTGACAGTGCTCTGACTGCTGCTTTGGCTCGCCCTGTTTGCGATGGGCTGAATATAAAGTTGTTTTGCAGAAGTATTACAATTTCAACCAATAAACCTGATGAAATCAAAAGGGCTGAACTTATCGGAAAAGCATTCGGACATGATTTTAAAGAAGTAAACTTATCTGATACATTTGATAATATTATTACGGGAATTGTTGAAGATTTTGAAACAACAGATAAAACAGAACACAGCTACAAAATAAGACAAGGAAATGTAAAAGCAAGAATGAGAATGATGTATTTATATGAACTCGCTGCAAAGCACAGAGGAATGGTTCTTTCAACAGATAATTATACTGAATTATTACTCGGATTTTGGACTTTACACGGCGATGTAGGTGATTACGGAATGATTCAAAACATCTGGAAAACAGAAGTTTATGCAATGTCTGCATATTTAGTGAAAGTTCTTAAAAATAAAGAACAGGCAAATTCGCTTGATGCTTGTATTGATGCAGTTCCGACAGACGGCTTGGGAATCACAAACAGTGATTTAGACCAAATAGGGGCATCATCTTATCAAGAAGTTGATGAAATATTAATTGAATATTTAAAAAATACTGATAACGAAAATATATTAAATCATAAAGTTGTTCAACGAAAAATTGCTTCTGAATTTAAAAGGAATAACCCTTTTAATATTCCTCGAAAAAAAATTACTGATAAGCCTTATTTTTTAAATAATTAAATCCATCAATAAATTTTACCGGACATTTTTATTTAGGTGTTTCAAGCGACAATAAGTATGATAATGTATAAGCAATATCTTCTGCCAATACTTCAATAAACCTGATATCATCTTCGTTAAACATTCTCATAGCAGCAAGTTCAATAACTCCGTAAACATCTTCATCAACCAAAATTGGGCTTATAATAATACTTGTAGGTTTTGTGTGTCCGAAACCTGAAACAACTTTAATATAATCATCGTCAACTTTATCAATATGAAAAGTAGATTTGTCAACTGCACAAGTTCCTATTAAGCCTTCACCGAGTTCAATTTCTTTTTGAATCATCTTCTTTTCATTGTAGGCATAAGAAGCTCGTAATCTTAAAACAGTTTTACCTTTTTGTTTATCAATTACATATATTCCTCCGATTTCGGCATCAATAAAATTTACTAATTCAGAAATTAACTCATAAGAAAGCGAATCAATATCTCCGACATGTCTTCTTAAAATACGCCCGAATTTTGCAGTTCCTTCTTTGTGTTTATCTTCAATTTTTCGTTTTTCTTCTTCTATTTGGGCATTTTTCTTATTCTCAATCATTGTATTTTGAAGGTTTACAATAGATTGACCTAATAAGTCCTTCTCGTTAAATGTATAAGAATGTTCTATCTTTCCTAAAGTTAAATTTTCTACCACTTCTTTTTTTATTCCTAAATCTGATTCATGGGTTCTTAGCATATTTAGCACGTTATTAAAGAACTTTTCTGTTTTAAAGAAGGGCAAACTATTATCCTCAAAAACAAGCTTATTAACTTTGTTTTTAATATCAACAAAGCCTTTTTTCAAATATTTATATAATAGAAATAAAATCAGTAAAATTACAACAATATAAATACCGATAAATAAAACAAGAACTTGTTTATATTGCCTGTAATCCTGTCGTATATGGTTTTTGGAAATTTGAGCCGCATCCGAAATATTAATAATCATTTCTTCCGACAACATATCAAGCTCATTATATAAGCCTCCGTAATATGAAGTTCCTGCAATTTGATGAAGTCTGACTATTTGTTTGAAGTAATTTAAATACTCAGCTAATGCATCAATAATTAATCGTTTATTCGTATCATAACTGCTTTCGTTATCATTTTGTTTTATTTTCCTAATCAGTTCCTGTTGTTTTATTATAAATTCGTCAGCAATATTCGGTTTTAATGATAAAAAGTATTGTTGCTTTAAAGATTTAATGTCATTAAATTCAAAATAAATATCTTCTGTTTCGCTGACAATATCATTAATACGACTTTCTTCATAATTTAATTTTTGTAAGTAACCATATTTGACATTTCCTGTTTCAACGGTATTCTTTATTAATAAATTAAACTTTTCACTATACTCGCTTAACAAAGTTTCATTCAAATTAAAATGAGGCAACACTTCATATCTTTCTGCACTTTTATATTCTTTTAGTTTACGATTAATTTCTGACAAGTCATTTTTTGTGTTATAGACGTTTTTGGTACTTTCATCGGTACTTGTTTCAAAAAAGTCATCAGTATGTTTTTCCGTTTTGAAGAAACTCAAGTCATCTTTAAGTTGCACCGAAACAATAGTAAATTGATTTAAATTTTCGTAAAAAGTATTAATATCACTTAATGTATTTACATTTATCCCAATGTAAAATATAATAAAAGCGGTGGAAAGAATAAGTATTGAAATTAAACTTAAAAGTTGAACTCCGGTATTTGTTAATATTTTTTTTATCATTTCACATCAAATATTACGAATAACAAGCAAAAATAGAAAAAGATTATTCATTATTCAGGAAAAGTGGTATTTTTGTCAATCAATTTTCAATATATTTTATATAATTGAAAATAATTCACTATTTATTTGAATTTTAAGAATAAATTAATTTTCTTTGCAGTCCGAAATTAAAAAGAAGAATTCAACAAAACATAAAGAAAGATGTCAAGAGTTTGTCAAATAACAGGAAAATGTGTAGTTGCAGGAAATAATGTTTCTCACTCACATAAAAAGACTAAACGAACTTTTAAACCGAATCTATTCAAAAAGAAATACTTCCTTACAGAAGAAGACAGGTGGATTGATTTAAAAGTATCAGCAAAAGGAATGAAAATAATTAACAAAATAGGAATAAGCAAAGCATTAAAAGATGCTAAAGAAAAAGGCTTTATTTCTAAATACTAATATTTAACATTAGGAAAAATGGCAAAAAAGAAAGGTGACAGAATACAAGTCATATTAGAATGTACGGAGCATAAAACAAGCGGTATGCCCGGAACATCAAGATATATTACAACAAAAAACAGAAAAAATACAACCGGCAGAATGGAATTGAAAAAATACAATTCTATTTTGAGAAAATATACAATTCATAAAGAAATTAAATAAAAATTAAGAGATATGGCAAAGAAAGTTGTTGCATCATTACAGAAGGGAGAAGGAAAAACATTTTCTAAAGTTATTAAAATGGTAAAATCTCCGAAAACAGGAGCTTACTCTTTTAAAGAAGAGATTGTTCACAATGACCATGTTAAAGATTTTTTTGCAAAGAAATAATCTTTAGTCTTAAAGTTATCATTTTTTGAGATGCTTTTTTCCTTTCGGGAGAAAAGCATTTTTTATATATTTACAAAATTACATTTTTAAACATCTACATTAAATTGAAATGGCAATATTCGGGAAACTATCAAAAAACAAAAAAGAAAGTCTTAACAAAGGTCTGGAAAAAACAAAAGAAAGTGTTTTTAAAAAACTATCTCGTGCAGTTGCAGGCAAATCAAAGGTTGATGATGAATTTCTTGATAATTTGGAAGAAATACTAATCAGTTCAGATGTAGGTGTTGATACAACATTAAAAATAATTGATCGGTTGGAAGAACGTGTAGCAAAAAATAAGTTTTTCGGGGTACAAGAATTAAATCTGTTGTTAAAAGAAGAAATTGCAAGATTACTCTCTGAAAATGAAGCCGAAACAAACCTTAAATGGAATAAAACTGACGGAAATCCATACGTTATAATGGTTGTAGGAGTTAACGGCGTAGGAAAAACAACAACAATCGGTAAATTAGCTTGGCAATTTAAAAACGACGGTAAAAAAGTTTATCTCGGTGCTGCCGACACATTCAGAGCGGCTGCCGTTGAGCAATTAGATATTTGGGCAAAACGTATTGATGTTCCGATTATAAAACAAAAAACAGGTTCCGATCCGGCTTCTGTTGCATTTGATACTTTAAGTTCTGCAAAAACAAATAATGCCGATATTGTAATAATTGACACAGCCGGACGACTGCATAATAAAATTAACTTAATGAATGAATTAACAAAAATTAAACGTGTAATGGAAAAGATAATTCCGGGAGCACCACATGAAATTTTACTGGTATTAGACGGCTCAACAGGTCAAAATGCCTTTCAACAGGCTGAACAGTTTACCAAAGCAACAGAAGTGAATGCATTAGCCGTTACAAAATTAGACGGAACTGCAAAAGGCGGTGTTGTTATAGGAATTTCCGACCAATTTAAGATACCCGTAAAATATATCGGAATCGGTGAACAAAAAGAAGACTTACAGCTATTTGATAAAGATGAATTTGTGGATTCTTTATTTAATTAAATACATATTGCCAAAAGAAATACGGATATTTCAAACAATTGAACCGGTAACATTCTAACAAAAATAGTGTTGACATTTACCTTTCCGATATTGAAAAATACAACATTAAGTTAATCGATAAGGAAAAGACAATAACTAATTAATTTTATACCTTTTGGTATAATACCGATTGGTATAAAATAACTTTTATATTATACTTTAAATTTTTCAACTTAAATATAAATATGCCCAAAATAAATATAATTACCTTAGGTTGCTCAAAAAACATAGTTGACAGCGAAAATATAGCAACTCAAATTAACAATCAAAATATTGAATTTACTTTTGATGAGTTTAATTTTGATGCAGATACCGTTGTAATAAATACTTGCGGTTTCATTAATGATTCAAAAGAAGAATCTGTAAACACAATTCTTGAATTTGCACAAGCGAAAATTGAAGGCAAAATTAAGAACTTATATGTTATGGGCTGTTTGTCAGAAAGGTACAAAGATGAACTTAAAAAAGATATGCCCGAAGTTAATCAGTTTTTCGGAGTAAACGATATAAAAGAAATTGTAGAACAACTTGAAGTCGATTATAAAAAAGAGCTTCTCGGCGAACGAGTTATTTCAACACCAAAACATTTTGCATACCTTAAAATATCGGAAGGCTGCGACAGAACTTGTGCGTTTTGTGCCATTCCGCTTATCAGAGGAAAGCATATTTCTGTTTCGCAAGAATTATTAATCAGTCAAGCTGAGAACTTGGCAAAAAAAGGCGTAAAAGAACTTATTTTAATTGCTCAAGACCTATCCTACTACGGTATTGACATTTACAAAAAACAAAAACTTCCCGAACTGGTTAAAAAACTGTCGGAAGTTAAAGAAATTGAGATTATAAGGTTGCATTATGCGTATCCGGCAAACTTTCCGGAAGACATTTTGCGAGTTATGCGAGAACAAAAAAATGTTGCAAAATATCTTGATATTCCGTTTCAACACATAAGCGATAATGTTTTAGCAAAGATGAAACGCAGACATGATAAGGAGCTGACAATAAACCTTATAAGCAAGATAAGAAAAGAAGTTCCCGGCATTGCAATTCGAACTACTTTGCTTGTGGGGCATCCTGGTGAAACCGAAAAGGACTTTGAAGAATTAAAAGAGTTTGTAAAAAAAATGCGTTTTGACAGACTCGGAGTTTTTACATATTCGGAAGAGGAAGACACATATGGAGGTAATAATTATAATGATGACGTTCCGGAGGAAATAAAACAAAAACGTGCCGATGAAATAATGGAAATTCAGCAACAAATTTCTTATGAAATAAATCAAGAAAAAATAGGCAAAACTTTCAAAGTAATTATTGACAAAGAAACCGAAGAATACTATGTAGGCAGAACTGAATTTGATTCGCCTGAAGTTGATAACGAAGTTTTAATAAGCAAAACAGAAGAACTTAAAAAAGGTGAGATTTATTCCGTTAAAATAATTTCTGCGGAAGATTTTGATTTATACGGTAAATTAAACCATAAAAAAAAGCCGATTTAAATATCGACTTTACACAGTTTTCGAGATAAATGCTTAAACCATTTGATTAATTATTATTTAATCTTATCCAATTTTACCGTAAAATGCCTCATAATAGATGCTTCTTCCAAAATTTTTAAACCGTGTTTTGCTTCGTGTCTTGTGTCAAATATTTTTTTACAAACTGCCGCAACATAATCCATATGGCTGTTTGTATATGTTCTTCTGGGAATTGCAAGTCTTACGAGTTCCAAATCCGGATAACGATTTTCACGTGTAACCGGGTCTCTGTCAGCTAAAATAGTTCCTATTTCAACTCCTCTTATTCCGCCTACGATATATAACTCAACTGCAACAGTTTGAGCAATGTATTCTTCTTTTTTAATTTGCGGCAAGAAACGTTTTGCATCTATAAAAACTGCATGTCCGCCTATCGGTTGCTGAATCGGAATACCTGCTTCAATAAGTTTATTCCCGAGATATTCAACTTGTTTTATTCTTGCTTCCAAAACTTCAAATTCAGTTCCTTCATCTAACCCTTGTGCTAATGCGTTCATATCTCTTCCTGACATACCGCCGTAAGTAATATAACCTTCAAACATAATATTAAAAACAGATGCTTTTGTAAACAATTCTTTACTTCGCATTGCAATAAAACCGCCCATATTAACAATTGCATCTTTTTTACTGCTCATGGTCATTCCGTCGGCATAGTAATACATTTCTTTTACAATTTCTTTAATTGTTTTATTCTTATATTCATCTTCACGCAGTTTAATGAAATATGCATTTTCCGCAAATCGTGCAGAATCATAAAATACCGGAATATCGTATTTATCTGCAAGTTTTTTAACGTCTTTCATATTTTGCAAAGAAACAGGTTGCCCGCCTGATGAATTATTTGTAATTGTTACAATAATTAAGGGTATTTTTTCTTTCGGGTATTTTTTCAGAACTGCTTCTAACTTGTTTAAATCCAAATTCCCCTTGAAGGGATAATTTAATGTTGTATCAAAAGCTTCATCTATCGTGCAATCAATTGCCTTTGCTTTTCTGAATTCGATATGCCCTTTTGTTGTATCAAAATGTGAATTTCCGGGAACGACATCGCCTTCTTTTACCATTGCCGAAAATAATACATTCTCTGCTGCTCTGCCTTGGTGCGTAGGCAGAAAATATTCAAAACCGAAAATGTTTTTAATTGCGTCTTTCATTTTATAATACGATGATGCTCCTGCATAGCTTTCATCTCCCAGCATCATTGCCGACCATTGTTTATCAGACATTGCTCCTGTTCCGGAATCAGTTAATAAATCAATATAAACTTGATTACTTCTTAAATTGAAAAGGTTATAGTTTGCATCTTTAATCCATTGCTCACGCTCTTTTTGTGTGCTTCGGTAAATTTGCTCCGTCATTTTTATTCTATAGGGTTCTGCATAAGGTAATTGCATAATATTTCTTTTTTTAGAATTTATAAAACTGATAATCAAATAAGAATATGAAAAGTATTAAGAGGCAAGAAAAATAAAACTATCTCTTTGTTTAATGCATTTAAACAACTGTTTTCTTGTTAAATCGTTTTTATAAAGTAACATATCAGTAAAATATAATATACAAATTTACATTTTATTTTAGTATATTTGAAGTAATTTACAATAAAATTCCGGTTATGAAGAAAGCAAAAAACCTATTAACTATTTTTATATTGACAACAACCTTGCTTAATGTAAGTTACTCTCAAACAGATAGTTTAAATAAAGAATTATTCAAAACTCCTTATAGATATTATTATAATCGATATTATAACTATGCAAATGTTGTTGATTTAATTAAGAAAGGAGCCGATATTAACGCAAAAAATAAAAACGGTAATACTTTATTACATTTGGCAGTTAACTATAATAATCTTGATTTAGCTAAATTGCTGTGTTTTAATAATGCAAATATTAATATTGAGAATAATAAAGGGGAAACAGCAATTGATATTTCAGAAAAGAAATACAATAAATCTATATTCAATTTTTTGAAAGATATAAAGTATGATATTTATTTTTATGCGAAATACGGAACTTTTGATGAGCTTAAAGATGCAATAAATAAAAATATTTATAAAATAAATAAACCTGACAAATTAGGATATACAGTTTTAGATTATGCCGTTTGTCGAAAAAAAGACGGAATCAAAATTGTTAATTTTTTAACAGAAAAAGGCGTTGACCTTAATTTTAATTATATCAATGTTCTTGATATTGCAATATTGAACGACAACTTTGAAATTGCAAGGCATTACAGCTCTCCCGACTCATTAAAAAAACACATAAGACCGATTAATGTTGCTATAGGAGAACATAACTTTGAAATGGTAAAATTACTTGTTGAAAAAGGAACCGACATTAATAAAAAAGATTATTTAGACTATCTTCCTATTTTTTATGCCTGCAGAGATAAAGAAAAAAATAAAGATATAATTAAATACTTGATTGACAAAGGTGTTAATATTAATACTGAAAACCGGGAAGAAAAAACAATTCTTCATATACTTTGTTCTTTTGAATATGATTATGCAGAAAACAGCTACTCTGATATTGAAACAATAAAATTAATTATTAAAAAGGGAATTGATATTGAGTCTGTTGATAATGAAAACAAAACAGCATTACACTATGCAGCAGAAAATACTGAAGCAACTGAAGCACTTGAATATCTGTTAAAAAAAGGAGCAAATCAGAAAATTTCGGATAATAACGGAAAAACACCTTTTTATTACGCAATTAAAAGCAGAAACAATAAAGCCGTAAAATTATTTATTGAACACGGAGCTGATATTAATACAAAAGATTTATCAGATAATACATTATTGCATACAGCCGTAAGAAACAATAACTCATTTGATTTAGTGAAATTGTTATTAAAAAAAGGTTTAGATATTAATGCTGAGAACTCTTCATCGGAAACACCTTTACATCTTGCATCAAATTATAAAGATATTAATACGATTAAATTATTATTAGAAAAAGGTGCTGAAATTAATGCAAGGAGTACAAATAATTCTACACCTTTAATTAATGCCGTTAAAAGAAATAATTTTGAAATTGTAAAGATTCTTGCAGAAGCCGATGCCGACATTAATGTAAAAAGGTATTATTCAGGCAATGCAACAGAAATTGCCGTAAAAAACAATTATTCAAATATTGCAAAGTATTTAATAAATAAAAATGCAGATTTAAGCAATATAAATCTTATTGAACCCATAAGAAATAATAATCTCGGAATTGTAAAATTATTGATTCTAAAAGGAGTTGACGTTAACAAACCTGACGAAAACAAAAATGTACCCATTATAATTGCTTCAAGCGAAGGTAATAAAGAAATCATTGAACTGTTAATTAAAGCAGGTGCAAATTTGAATGTAGCAGACAATAATTATAAATCACCTGTTTTGGCTGCAATTATCAATGAAAAACTTGATATTGTTAAGCTATTAATCGAAAACGGTGCAAATGTTAAATTAAGAAACTCAGCCACAACACCTTTACATTATGCTGCAAAATACAAAGACGGTTACGAAACTGTGAAAATTTTAATTGAAAACGGTGCAAATATTAACGCAATTGATGAGAACTATAAAACACCTTTACATTATGCTTTAAGAAACGAAAATATTGAATCCGCAGAATTATTAAAAAAACAACTTTCAAGCAAAAGAAACGAAAATAATAAAAATAACTTGTTCCCCGATTGTTTAATCTTAAATGATATAATACCATTAGATTCTACATATTACAAATCATACATATATGATAATGACCTACATAACAACTTGCATTTTTATTGTGAAGATTTCGGAAATGTAAATTTCAATAACTTATATTTTAATAAAATTACAAAAGGAGAAATTAAAGCTTATTCAAATTACAAACCATATTTAACAAAATTTGAAAAAAACAATATCTATAATCCTGCCTTATCTGAGAAAGAAATAAATGAAAAATTCGGAGCAGGATTAATTACATTATACATGGTAGATGTTGAAACCGGAGAAGAATACCCCATTGAAGTTACTGCGGAAGCAAATCTTAATGAGATTGACGGAATTGAATTTTACGATGATTGGTTTTATAATGACAAAGATTTTATTTTTAATAAAAATGTATTCTCATATAGCCCGATAAGGCACTATCTTCCCGAAGATTATTTTGATGAAGCAGAATCAAGATATAAAAAAATTGCATTTATTAATTTTGAAAAATATAATAATAAAAAATCTAAGAAAAGCATAAAAAAACAAGCTGAACTGTTTAAAAAGGTAAAATACGAATTCTTTCTTTATAATGAAGATGCTTATTTAAATAAAAATAATATTAATCCTGATATTAATTTTCAATTATCAAAATATGAAAAAGAAGAAGCACCTTTCTGGTCAAGTTTTTCTAAACAAAAAATAGTAAAATCTGTTTTAAATAAAGTTTTATCGGGAAAAATTGATGCCTATGATTTTTATACCGGACAAAAATTAAAAATTACGGATATATACGAACGTTTTGGTGCAAATGAAGAAATTGAAGTATGGGATTATGATTATAATACCGGTGATGAGATAGTAATTAAATATAAAAAAGAAATTTATCCTGATGAAATAAAATCGGTAATTTTTATTGAAGATTGGTATTTAGATAAAAAAACATTGCAAATTGTAAAAAATGTTATCGGTATTGCTCCCGTCAGGCGTTATGAAAACTATGAAGAATCTGATATTCCCGAGTCAGAAGTTTCAATTCCGTTTGTTGTTTATTTTAAAGATGTAAATAAAAATGTTTATGATGAAAGAAAAATTACCGTAAATACTCCGATTGACAATAACACCGGAACTTTAAACTCATTCTTTTGTTTTGATAACTATTATTTTGAAAAAAATATAAATAAAGTTGATTTCAAAAAACTATTTATTGAAAAAACAACATCAGGCGAAGTAAAATTATATCAACAAGAAATTTTTGAAGATAAATTCGGGAATTATACAGAATCCAATTATCTTTTATACAATACTATTGATATTCTAAAAAATATAGGAATTTATAACGATACAATTTATGAAACAAACCTCGAAACAGATAAAAACATAGAAAAAATAGTAAAACGAGAAGGATACGGAACTGATTCTGTTTCGGTAATTCATTCACATGAAAAATGGAATTTCAATAAAGAAAACTTTACTTTCAATAAAGAAATATTTGCATATTCACCGGGTATAAGATTTTACCGTGATGATGATATTTATTTCGATGAACCGAAATACAAACTAATCGGATATATCCTTAATAATCAAAGCAATAAGCCGATAAATAAAATGAGTTTATTCAAAAAAGTAAAATATGAATTTTGGACAGAAAATCCGATGCAGAAAGAAATTCCCGTAATACCTGAAATTGAAAAAAACAGACCTTTATTTTGGAGCAGTTATAATCAAAGTACATTTAAAGAAGTGATTTTTAATTCTGCCGTAAAAGGCGAAATAAATGCATATAATTTTTACTCAGGTAAAAAATTATCTTCTGATGATTTAATGCAAAATTTAAATTTACCGGCTTATATAATTGAAGATGTTGATCCTGAAACAGGTGATTTTATCAAGAAAACAGTTCAAGACAAAATTAATCCGAAAGATATTAATTCATTTATTTTTATTGAGAATTGGTATGTTGATGAAAAAAATTTAAGTATGAAAAAAGAAGTTGTAGGTATTGCTCCCGTTATTTATTATTCAGAAAATAATAAATATAAAAAGATAATCCCTTTTGTTGTTTATTTTGATGAAAGTAAAAGGTTTTAATTAATCTCAAGTTCTTATGAAATATGTAATCATTTTCTTTTGCTTATTCTTAATTATAAATATAAACAGTAAGGTATTTTCACAGAATATTAATGAAGCACAAAGCAAATATTACGAAATATTTAAGGAAGATTATACCGAGGCTCTTAACTATTTTGATAAAAATATGCCTTTACTCAACTTAACTTTTAACAAACACAATATTGACAAAGAAATTATTATACCTGTTATTTTTCCGGAAAGAATAAGATATTCAATAATCAAAAATTATTTAGAAACAAAAGCCTTAGAAGTTATTTATGTAGAATACGGCTCAAAATATGTAGATTTTTCAATCGGAGATTTTCAATTAAAACCGTCGTTTGCAGAAAAAATTGAACACGAAATAACTAAAAATGATAAACTAAAAACAAAATACTCTTTTTTACCTATAAATAAATTAACAAAAAAAGAAGAAAGGGAAGAACGTGTAATCCGACTAACAAAAATATCTTATCAAATACACTATATTTCAGCATTTTATGATATTATTACAAATCGGTTTGATTTAAGCAAAAAATCAAAAGTTGAAAAAATAAAATTTATTGCTTCTGCATATAATTTCGGTTTTGATAAATCTAAAAAAGAAATACAAAACCATATTAACGCAAAATTCTTTCCGTACGGAACAAAGTATCCCGGAAATCAATATTCATATACGAATGTTGCAGTTGACTATTATAAGAACTATATAAAACCTTTAAACTAAAATTGAAACCTTATAAAAAAGACATAAAACAAACCTAATTGATAATCATAAACAACAGAATTTGTATCAACATCATAAGATTGCAATAATATATTTTTATGATTTGTAATATTTTGCAAATCAAATGCAAATTCAGTATTAAATTTCTTACTGTTTAATTTAAAACCTATTCTTCCGTCTATTCTGAAATAATCATCAAACTTAGGTTCATAAGCTTGCGAATAATCCAATATTTTTGTACCTGCAAGTTCCGATTTTTCCAAATCAACCGGAATATAATGCTTACCTCCGGCATAAACAGTTTTTGCGTCAATATTTAAACTTGCATGATTTCCTATTTTAAAGGTATAGCCGCTTAAAAAATTAAACACATAATTTCCGTTATAAATTGTATTACGTTTTACTTCATCACTTCCTTTGTATGTAGATTCAAATATTGAAGATGTAAACAAAAAATAATAATTATCACTTAAAAATTTTTCTAATGTAAATTCAATACCGTAATTTTCTCCTGTCCCGCTGTTTATTAAACTGTCTGTTCTTGCTTCAAAAAAAGAAGTTCCGTAATTTATCATTGAAAAATGTGAAGAATTTTGCTCAACAGGAATCTGATTCAAATACTGATAATACGCTTCAAACTTAACACGTAAGTTTCTGTTAATCAAGTAATCATAAGACAAAATAGCTTGGTTGCTTTTTGAAAAATCTAAATTCTTGTTAGTATAATAATCAACATCATTTATTACGGTTCTTTGGTAATAAAATAATCGAGGTTGTAATTGGCTGTGAATTCCGGCTCCGAAACTCAGGCTTTGTTTTGAATTTAAATTCCATTTAACACCTAAACGCGGCTCAACAGAATAACTTCCGTTCATTGTAAAATCAATAAAGTGAACACCTGCCGTTAAAGCTAAATCATTTGTAAATTTATGTTTAACTTGCGAATATGTTCCTATCAGCATCATTTTTTCATCACTTACTTCCGACAGGTAATAATAAGTTTCATCGGGTCTTAAAACACTGTCCTCATATTGAACATCATATACATCAATGTTGAAACCGATATTCATTGTGTTTTTTGCATTAAACTTTTTCGTATATTTTGAAGTAAGCGAATATTTAACTTCATTTGAATTGTCTCCGTAATAAACTGTTTCGGTTTCCGTTGTTGCAGAATCTGCTCTTGCGGAAGACATTGTTCCGGAAACTGCAACAACAGTTTTTAAATAGGAAGTATTATCAAATGCATAAAAATGAGATACGCCGCTTACACCCATTCCCGAAGCAAATTTAAAATTTAAATTATTGTTTCCGAAAGTCCAGTCATCTTCTTTTTTATCTTCATAAAAAACTTCAATAGTACTTATGCCTCCTACACCGAAAAAAGAGAAAGTACCTGCTTTTTTTGTCGGAAAATTTATTTTATATGATAAATCTTGAAATTCGGGAACACCGCTTACACCAAAATGGATGTCTAAATAATCAAAAATTGCTAATGTAGAATATCTGTAATTTATTAAAAAAGATGCTTTTGATTTTTTTGAAAAAGGACCTTCGACACCGAACTCCAAACCGTTCATTCCGGCTTGTGCAGTAAATTCATAATTTTCATTATTTCCTTTCCTTAATTTCAAATCAAACACCCCTGAAAGTGCATTGCCGTACTCAGCAGGAAAAGCTCCCGTAAAAAAGTCAGAATTATCCAATAAATTATTATTCAGTATGCTTATAGGTCCTCCTGTCGTACCGAGAGTTCCGAAATGGTTGGGGTTAGGAATACTTACACCTTCCAACTTCCACAATAAACCTAAGGGTGAATTACCTCTTATTATAATATCATTGCGTTGGTCGCCTACTGCCATAACACCGGCATAATTTGCAGCCATACGTGCGGGGTCAAGCCATGTTCCTGCATATCGTTCAGTTTCCTCAACCGTAAAAGAGCGAGCACTTACGGTTGCCATTTCGTTACTTGCTTTGTCTTTTCTGTTTGCAGTTACAATTACTTCTTCAATATTTTCAACTTTTTCAACCATTTCTATTGTCAAAATAAGTTCTTTCCCCGATTTTAGCTCAATATCTCTTAATTCAACAAAATTATAAGTTATAAACATTGCTTGAACTGTTATTCTTCCTACGGGTACATTTTCAATCCGAAATATTCCTTCCGAATCAGTAACGGAAACAAATTTATTGTTATAACCTGCAACTAAAACAGTTACACCGGGAATTGAACTTCGAGAATCTTGATCGATAACTTTTCCTCTTATATTTTGCGTATAATGATTTTGAGAAAAAGTTGCAGGAGAACAAATCGAGAACAATATTACTAAATACAGAAGCCTATATTTCATATTCATTTAATTTTTACACTTTTTCCTTTATTTGCAAGTATTGCTTCTAAGGCATATCTTACGGCAATTTTATATTCATTAGTAGTTGCCCGTCTTTCTTCGTAATTAAACTGCCTAACAATAATAATGAATTTTTTCATTCTTTTAGGTTTTATATTGTTGAAATTATTTTTAAAAAGCCGAAAGGTAAGTTCTCGGAGTCACATCTTATATAAAACTTACCTTTTTAGCTTTTCAATAGTTATAATAAGTTCTCTATTTCTCCCGATGCAGTATTAATAATATATTCCTCACCGTTAACAGTTAAAATAATTGTACCGTCAGATTTATAAACTAAAGTTCCCGTAAATGAAAAATCATTTCCTTCCGAAGTTTTTCCGGTAATTGTAACTTCTCCGTTTCCGCTGTCAATACTATAATCTGTTTTATTTATTTTAATTGAATCAAAATTTAAGTCTATTGTGCTTTTTACAGTTTTCCCGTCATTTGTTTTTGTGGTTTGACTTCCTTGTCTTGATGCCGAACCTGAAATTGTATAAAAATCATCACTTTGTTCCAATCCGGTTAATGTAAGTGTTCCGTAGGAATTATCAATCATACTTACTCTCGGAGATTCTAATGTTCCGTCTGTATCGAAGTTTGCATAAAATTGAAATTGTCCGGAATCCGCATTATAAGTAATACCGTATTCATAGTGTATGGTATATTCAAATGTAATTCTTGCTCCTTCTCTGTTACTTACAATAAATGTTGTATCAAAAACTTCTTCCGCAATTCCTTTTTGTGTGCTGTTTATTTCTTCTGAAAGTTTTGCGGCATCTTCAAATTGTGCAGTTGTTCCTCCGTTATCTGAACTGAGAGATGCAGCGATAATTTCTGCTGCTTCGTCTGACGAAACATTATCAAGTTCTGTTTTATCATTTTTATTGCATCCGTAAAAACTTGCTCCGATAATAATAATTGCCAAATACTTAATTGTTTTTTTCATAATCTTTTTAAATTTAATAATTAATAAAATGTTTACATGAAAGTTGATCTTCAAATTTCTTGCAAGCAAAACTATATTGAAATATAATACCGGTCGTCCCAATAAGCAATATGGGACAATTTTGAAGCTTTAAATACGTCCCGATAAAAAAACGGGACTTTTAGCCAACTCACATACAGTCTATTGAAGTTTATTCTTTTTTTGATATTCGGAGGGGGTCAATCCGGAGAGGTTCTTAAAAATTCGATTAAACGAGCTTTTTGAATTAAAACCGCAATCATAAGCAATGGCTAATAATGTATAATTTTTATTTTTTTGCATTTGCTTTTTAACTTCTTCTACTCTGTATTCATTTACAAAATCAAAAAAATTCTTGTGTAAATAGTCATTAATAATACCGGACAATTGATAAGTTTGTATTGATAACATATCAGCCAACTGTTTAATAGATAATTTACTTTCTAAATACGGTTTTTCTTCGAGCATAAATGCTTTAACTTTTTTAATCAATTTTTCAATATTTTCATCGGGAATAACATTTTTCTTTTTTTCAATACTGTTTTTCTTTATCAGAAGTTCTTTGTTAAAAAAAACATTTGTTTTTAAAAAGCCGAAATATCCGATTATAAATATTGCAATTGAAGCAGAAATTAATACAATATCATGTATGTTAACTTCGGTATGTATTTTTTTAAACATAAATGCAAAAATTCCAAGAACTATCCAAACGGAAGATGTAATTAAAATTAAGTTTTTCAGCCAATTAAAATCAATATTTTCAGTATATGAAAATTGTTTGTAAAGTGTTTTTTTATATTTTTCAATTTTTAAATAAGACTTAATAATATAGAAGAATGCCAAAATTAAAGTAAACGGAAAAAAGGAAATAATAAGTTGGTGGTATTTATAATCAAAAAGGTTAAATGTCATTTTATCTTCTGCCCTAAAACCAATTACGATATAGAAGCTTAGAAAAAATAACAGAACAGGTATAAAATGCAATAAATAAGATAATTTAAAATTCTTTGTTCCTTTTATAATTGTATTCACATAAATAAATAAAAACGGACTCTGAACAAGTAAGAAAGGAATATTAATAATCATTAAATAAGTAGGGATACTCTTTGAATTATTCAGAATATATGAATAACTTTCATAGTTAATGAAATATAAAAATAGCGGAATTGCTGTTATAATAAGCCAAACAGAAAGAATATAATCAGCAGTTATTTTGTTCTTTTTTGAAACTAATAAAATTGCCAGAAAAAATGCCTGTACTGCTCCTACTAAGAAAATTGCTTTCATTGAAAAAAATTATTGCATACAAAAATATAATATTCCGGATAAAACTAATACAGTTTTTGATTAATACTATTTTTTATCATTATATGATTTATAACATATTTTTTCTGAAACCGATATGTTTATATTTGCATATCCAAATCTTAAAATATGAAATATCTCAAAAAAATAACACTTGTATTTATTACAACAGTATTAATACTGCCCTCTTGCAAAGAAAATAATTCAGAAAAAGAAACAAACAAAAACGATAAACAAGAACTTATTGTTTTCCATGCCGGCAGTTTGTCTGTTCCGTTTAAACTTATAGCAAAAGAGTTTGAGAAGGAAAATCCCGGGGTTAAAGTTTTGCTTGAAGCAGACGGCAGCCGAAAATGTGCCAGAAAAATCACAGATTTAAATAAACAATGCGATGTAATGGCATCAGCAGATTATACAGTAATTGATGAACTATTAATTCCTAATTTTGCCGATTGGAATATTAAATTTGCAAGCAATGAAATGACAATAGTTTTTAATGAAAATTCGAGATATTCAAAAGAGATTAATGCAAATAATTGGTATGAAATACTTTTAAAAGATGATGCAGCATTCGGTCGTTCAGACCCGAACTCTGACCCTTGCGGTTACAGAGCAGTTTTAACTTCTAAATTAGCAGAAAACTTTTATAAAGAAGAAGGTTTAAGCAAAAAGATATTAGAAAAAGACATTAATTATATTCGACCGAAAGAAACAGACTTATTGGCTTTATTAGAATCAAATACAATTGATTACATTTTTCTTTATCGCTCTGTTGCCCAACAACACGGAATGCAATATCTTATTCTTCCGGATTCTGTTAATTTAAAATTACCTGAATTAAAAGATTATTATGCAAACGTAAACACAAAAATTACCGGCAAAAAACCGGGCGAAATGATTACAAAAAAAGGAGCTCCTATGGTTTACGGAATTACAATTCCTAAAAATGCACCGAACCCCGAGTTAGCTAAAAAGTTTGTTCAATTTGTTTTAGAAAAAAATAAAGGTATGAAAATAATGGAAGAAAACGGACAACCTTCTCTAATACCCTCTAAAAGTGAAATATACAATAAAATACCTGAGTCTTTAAAAAAATTTGTAAAACAATAAATTATGAAAATAAAGTTATTAATTCTGCTATTTCTGACAATTATAAGTGCATCAACAAAAGCCCAATTTGAAGTTCAAGGTATTATTCGTCCGAGATTTGAATTCAGGAACGGATACAGCAGCATGAGAAATGATACAACCACTCCGGCAGCCTTTGTTTCTCAAAGAAGCAGGTTGAATTTTGCATATAAAACTGATAAATTAGAAACAAAATTTTCAATATTTGATTTTCGAGTTTGGGGCGATCAAGTTTGGAAAAAAGATATTGCATCAATGGGCTTGCACGAAGCGTGGGCAAAAATTAATTTTAATGAGGCGTGGTCGATAAAATTGGGAAGGCAAGAACTTAAATACGATAACAGCCGATTAATTTCACCCGTAAATTGGAATCAAATAGGTACAGCACACGATGCTCTTTTAATTAAATACAGAAGCGAAAAATTATTAATTGATTTCGGAACTGCCTGGAATCAATCTACTCAAAACAAATTCGGAACAGACTATACTTTCAGCGACTCATATTATAAATCGCTAAATTTTTTATGGCTACGGAAGAAGTTTAATAAATTTACAATATCTTCATTAAATGTTTTAGACGGAAATCAAGATTTAACAAAACCTGAATTACAACATTTTCGTTTTACGGGAGGAATTGTTCCGGAATATAAAACAAATAAATTTCATATAACTGCACGTATTTTCGGGCAAACCGGAGAATTGCAAAATACACAAAAAGTTGAAGCATTTTATACAAATATTGATTTTATTTATTCGGTTTCCGATAAAATTAAACTTGCAACAGGAAATGAAATAAAAAGCGGAAATAATGCTCTCGATTCATTAAATAAAACAAGTAAAGCATTTGATATTATTTACGGAGGACGGCATAAATTTAACGGAAGAATTGATTATTTCAGTATTCCTGCCACTACAAAAGGTGCAGGTTTAATTGATTCATACTTTAAAGCAAATTATAAATTCTCAAAGCAAACAAGCTTGCTTGCCGAATATCATCATTTTATGTTACAAAATAATTATTTAAGTAATAATACCGTAATTGATAAATTTCTTGCTCACGAAATTGATTTTGTGCTTAAACATAAACTCAGCAAAGATGTAAGTTTTGAAACAGGTTATTCATTTATAATAGGAACCGAAAGTCTTGAAATTATTAAAGGGGGGAATAAGGACCTTTTTAATCATTGGTTTTATATGATGCTTTCGATTAACCCAACTTTCTTTAAATCAAAAAATAATTAAACATTTTGAAATTTAACCTGTTACATTTATTCTTTACATTTTTGGGAGCATTAGTTTTGCTGTTCATAGTCGGACCGCTTGTAAGTATGTTCATTGCAACTTCTCCGATTGAAATTGTTGAAACGGTAAAAGATGAAGAAGTTCAAAAAAGTATTTGGCTGACAATAGGAATATCAATGGGGGCAACTTTATTTTTTGCAACAGCATCAATCCCTTTTGCATATTTGTTAGCAAGAAAAGAGTTCGTTTTTAAGAAATTAGTAAAAAGCATTATTGATTTACCGATTGTTATTCCGCACTCGGCTGCCGGTATTGCTATTCTCGGAATTATTTCAAGAGATTCAATGCTCGGTAAAGCAGCTGATTCGGTAGGACTTAATTTTGTGGGGCATCCTATCGGAATTGGTTTAGCAATGGCTTTTGTAAGTATTCCGTTTTTAATTAATGCCGCACACGACGGTTTTAAAGCTGTTCCGATTCGGTTAGAACAAGCGGCATTAACTTTAAAGGCATCGCCGGCAAGAGTTTTCTTCACGATTTCATTGCCTTTAGCGTGGCGAAATATTGTTTCGGGTTTAATTATGATGTTTGCAAGAGGAATGAGTGAGTTCGGTGCTGTTGTCATTGTTGCATATCATCCGATGATTACACCGGTGTTAATTTATGAACGTTTCGGTGCATTCGGATTAAAATATGCTCGTCCGGTTTCTGTGGTTTTTATAATTGTTTGTGTGGTGGTTTTTATAGGATTAAGAATGTTGACTTCTAAAAAAAATCAATTAAGAATAAATAAAACTGTATAGATTTGCTTAGTTTAAAACATATTTATAAAGATTTCGGTGATTTTTCATTAAATGACTTTTCAATTTCAGTAAATGAAGGAGATTATTTTGTTTTGCTGGGTGAATCAGGAGCCGGAAAATCAATTATTTTAGAACTTATTTCAGGTCTGTTTATGCCTGATTCGGGAACTATTCATTTTAAAGAACAAGATATTACAAAAACGAGCATTCAGAAAAGAGATTTCGGACTTGTTTTCCAAGACTATGCAATTTTTCCGCACTTTAATGTTTTTGACAATATTGCTTATTCCCTCAAAAACAAACATCTGTCAAAAAAGGAAATTAAAAATAAAGTTAAAGAAATCGCCGAAAAAGTTGAGATATTACACTTAATAAAAAGAAAAACAACAACACTTTCAGGCGGAGAACTGCAAAGAGTTGCTCTTGCCCGAACTTTAATTTTAAAACCTAAATGCTTATTATTAGACGAACCTTTTGGCTCAATAGACATTAAAATAAAAGAAAGTTTACAAAACTTATTGCGAAAGTTGAATAAACAAGGTCAAACAATTATTCATGTAACGCATGATTACGAAGAAGCTTTAAGTTTGGCAAGCAAGATTGCAGTTATTCATAAAGGAAAACTTATTCAAGAAGGAAAACCTGAATATATTTTTAAAAATCCTAAAAATGAGTTTGTAGCTAAATTTACGGGTATTAAAAATTTCTTTAAAGCAAAATATACTTCAATAAATAAGGTATTAGTTGAGAATAAATTAAGTATCAGAATTAATCCGAATGAAAAAATGCATGAAGGTTATGTAATGATTCCCGGCGAAACAATTGTTTTGTCTGAGAAAGAGCAAAAGTCAAGTGCAATTAACAATTTTAAAGGTATAATAATAAATATAATATCCTCACGATACGGAAAAGAAATTATAGTTGATATAGGAATTCCTATTTCAGTTAATATTACGGAAGAATCAACTCAAAATCTCAATTTAGCAGAAGGAAAAGAAATTTGGCTAAGTTTTAAAGTTAATTCGGTTAAATTTATATAAATTTCATGTAAAATATAAAATTTGCAACCCTTTATTGTTATATGCTGTGGTAAATATACATAAAAAGATATTTTGGTTAACCGTAAAACTTACAATAAAACTGCTTCAATCATTTCCTCGGCAGAAACCAATTTCTGCTCTCCTGTTTCCATATTCTTCAATGTAAATTTATTTTCATTTATTTCATTTTCTCCGGCAAGTACAACAAAAGGAATTTTATTGTTATTTGCATATTTCATTTGTTTTTTCATTTTGCTGTTATCAGGAAAAATTTCAGAGTTAATACCTTTTTCTCTGAGTTTTTGTAAAGCTGCCAAACAATATTTTTCTTCTTTATCGCCGAAATTTACAAACATTAATTTCACGTTTGATGAAGTTTCCTTCGGGAATCGGTTAAGATTTTCTAAAACATCAAATATGCGGTCAGCTCCGAAGGAGATTCCCACCCCTGAAACATCTTTAAGACCGAAAATACCCGTTAAATCATCATATCTGCCGCCTCCGCAAATACTTCCGATTTGAATTTCATCAGAAACAACTTCGAAAATTGCACCGGTATAATAAGATAAACCTCTTGCCAGTGTTAAATCAAGTTCAACTTTATTGTTGAATTTAAACAGACTTAAATACGAAAATAATTTTTCAATTTCAACAATTCCGCTGACACCCGAATCGGTTTCTCCGAGAAACTTTTCGATACATTGCATTTGTTCATTATAAGTTCCACCGATATTAAACATCGGTTCGAGCAAATTAAGTGCTTCGCCCGTAATTCCTGCTTGTTCTAATTCTTGATAAACTTTTTCGTGTCCTATTTTATCTAATTTATCAATTGCTGTCGTAATTGCCGTTAGTTTTTCGGGATAACCGATTCGTTCTGCAATTCCGGCAAGCAATTTTCTGTTGTTTATTTTAATTGTCACTTTTAGGTTCAGTTTTGTAAAAACTTCATCAATCATTTGAACAATCTCTAATTCATTTATTAAAGAATTGCTTCCTACAACATCTGCATCACATTGGTAAAACTCTCGGTAACGTCCTTTTTGAGGTCTGTCGGCACGCCAAACAGGCTGAATTTGAAAACGTTTAAACGGAAATGTTATTTCATTTTGATGTTGAACTACGTAACGTGCAAAAGGTACGGTTAAATCATATCTTAAACCTTTTTCGGCAACGAGATGTGCCATTTTTGCAGTATTTCTGTCGCAAAGTTCGGAATCTGTAACTTTCTTTAAAAAATTGCCTGAATTTAATATTTTAAATAATAACTTATCTCCCTCTTCACCGTATTTTCCGGTTAGGGTTGATAAGTTTTCCATTGCCGGTGTTTCTAATTGCTTGTATGCAAATTTTTTGAACACATCTTTGATTGTATCGAAGATATAATTTCTTTTTGCTAATATTCTTGGGGAGAAATCTCTTGTTCCTTTCGGTATTCCGGGTAAATTTGCCATATTAAAATTTCGTAATTCAAAAAAAATGCCCTGCAAAGATACAGAGCATTTTATGTATTAAAAATATTTATTACAATTTTCTTGCAGTTTCAGTTTCTCTGTATGATTCGACAATATCTCCGACTTTAATATCATTAAAATTTTCGATATTTAAACCGCATTCCATTCCTGAAACAACTTCTTTTGCCTCATCTTTAAATCTTCGTAACGAACCGAGTTCTCCTTGATACTTTACGATACCTTCGCGAATTAATCTGATTTTATCATCTCTGTGAATTTTTCCGTCAAGAACAAAACAACCTGCAACTTTACCTGATTTTGAAACTTTAAATACTTCACGAACTTCAACAGTAGCAGTAATTTCTTCTTTAATTTCAGGAGAAAGCATACCTTCCATTGCGAGTTTTAATTCTTCAATTGCTTGATATATAATAGAATATAGTCTGATATCAACTTCTTCTTTTTCTGCAAGTTTTTTTGCTGCAAGAGCAGGTCTTACTTGGAATCCTACAATAATTGCATCGGAAGCTGCTGCTAACATAACATCTGCTTCTGAAATTTGACCTACACCTTTATGTATTACTTTTATTTGAATTTCGTCTGTTCCGAGTTTTACTAATGAGTCAGCAATTGCTTCAACAGAACCGATAACATCACCTTTTATAATAATATTAATTTCTTGGAAGTTTCCTAATTGAAGTCTTCTTCCGATTTCATCAAGTGTAATGTGTTTATGTGTACGGAATGTTTGTTCTCTGAGTATTCGTTTATTTTTAATTGCAATTTCTCTTGCTTCTTTCTCGCTTTTCATTACATAAAAAGTTTCGCCGGCTTGCGGTGCTCCGTCTAAACCGAGAATTTGGACGGGAGTAGAAGGTCCTGCTTCCTGAACTTTATTATTTCGCTCGTCATACATTGCTTTAATTTTGCCTGAATGAGCACCTGCTAATAAAATATCTCCGATTTTTAATGTTCCGGTTTGAACTAAAATTGTTGATATATAGCCTCTGCCTTTGTCAAGTTCAGCTTCAATAATTGTTCCTTTTGCCGGTCTGTTAGGGTTAGCTCTTAATTCAAGCATTTCTGAGGCTAAAACTACTTCCTCCATTAATTTGTCAACATTTGTTCCGTGCTTTGCGGAAATGTTGGCAGATTGGTATTTACCTCCCCATTCTTCAATCAAAAGATTTTTTTCTGCTAATTCTTGTTTAATTCTTTCAGGGTCTGCACCGGGCTTGTCAATTTTATTAATTGCAAATACAATCGGAACATCAGCAGCTTTTGCATGGCTTATTGCTTCTTCTGTTTGCGGCATTATATTATCATCGGCAGCGACAATAATTATTGCAATATCTGTTACTTTTGCACCTCTTGCACGCATTGCGGTAAATGCTTCGTGACCGGGAGTATCAAGAAAAGTAATTCTTTTACCGCCTTTTATAACAACGCTGTATGCACCGATATGTTGAGTTATTCCTCCGGCTTCGCCTGCAATTACATTTGCATCTCGAATAAAGTCAAGTAGTGATGTTTTTCCGTGATCTACATGCCCCATAACCGTAACAATAGGGGGTCTTGATTCTAAATCTTCTTCTTTATCAACGAATGTATCAATATCTTCACCTTCTGTTGCTGAAATAAATTGTATTTCAAATCCGTATTCTTCAGCAATGATACCTATTACTTCGGCATCTAATCGTGAATTTATCGTAACCATTTTTCCGAGATCAAAACTTGTTTTAATTACCTCATTTACAGAAATATCCATTAGTTTTGAAAGTTCATTGGCAGAAATAAATTCTGTTACTTTAAGAATAGACTTTTCTTTTTCTTGAAGTTGAATTTCTTCTTGAATATGTTGTTGAACTTCTTCTCTTTTTTTACGTCTGTGTTTTACAGATGTTTTTTTGGATTTATTGGTTAATTTTGCAAGAGTATCTCTTACTTGTTTTTGAACATCTTCTTGGCTGACTTCTTCTTTTTTCTTGTATCTTCGGTTTTTACTTGTTTGTTTGGTTTTTTCTGCAACAGCACCGGCGGCGGCATTAACCGGTTTTCTTATTCTTTTTCTGCGTTTTTTTCTTCTGCTTTCAATACTTGCATTTTTATTATCTTTTGCAGCTTTCGGATCTTTTTTCTTTTTTTCTTCTATTACAATTTTTCCGACAACTTTGGGTCCTGTCAGTTGTTTAACTTCTGTTTTTATAAAGTTTTTTTCTTCTGCTTCAATTTTCCTTTTTTCTTCTAATATTTTTTCTGCTTCAATTTTTTCTGCTTCAATTTTTATTTGCTCTTTTTCTGCTTTTTGCTTTTCAATTAATGCTTTTTCATTTGCTTCTATTGTAGCTAATTTTCTTTTTTCTCTTTCTTCTTTTCTCTCTTTTGCTGTTTTTTTATCAGGTTTTGTTTTTGTATTAATCT
This sequence comes from Bacteroidales bacterium, assembly GCA_021648725.1. Classification (NCBI taxonomy): domain Bacteria; kingdom Pseudomonadati; phylum Bacteroidota; class Bacteroidia; order Bacteroidales; species Bacteroidales bacterium. The sequence continues at coordinate 45,285 of JAKISF010000018.1, forward strand.
TATCCAGATCTATTTTTCCTTTAATTTTTATTGCATTTTCTTCTTTCTCTGTCTCTTTCTTTTCAACTACAACATCTTCCTTTTTCTTTTCGACTTTTTTAGTTGCAGTTTTTTCTGTTTCTTTTTTTTCGGCTTTATCTGCGGTTTTTTTCGACTTTTTTTCTTCTTCAACCGGCATTGAAACTTCAACTTTTTTTACTTCTTCACTTTTATCTTTTTCGGTTATCTTATTTTCTTTTTCTTCAACAATTTTTTCGTTATCAAAAACAATTTCTTCAACACCATCTTCTATAAGTTCTTCTGGATTTTCTTCAACACTTTCTTCTCTTTCTTTTTTTTGTCTTAATAATTTTTCAGATTCTTCTTTTACCAGTTTATCTGAACTGAACTTTTTCAATAACAATTCATATCCTTCTGCGGAAACTTTTGCATTAGGTCGAGCCTCAACTTCAATACTGTTGTTTTGAAGATGTTCAATCAGATGCTCAATACCAACATTAAGTTCTCTTGCTATTTGATTTAATCTTTTTATTTTTTTAATCTCAGCCATATAAATTTTTAACAAATTCAGAATCTTTTAAAATGACTCTATTTAAAATCAATTTACCTCTGTATCAGGCAATATTAATACAAATTTTCTTTTATGAAAACAAATTTACTTGTTTTCTTCAAATTCTTTATTAAGAACTTCAAGCACTTTGTCAACTGTTTCATCTTCTAAATCAGTTCTTTTTATTAATTCTTCTCTTGATATTTTAAGAACGCTTTTTGCCGTGTCGCATCCTATTGATTTAAATGTTTCTAAAACCCATTCATCAATTTCGTCTCTAAATTCCATTATATCAACATCTTCTTCAATTTCTCCTTCATCGACATTTCTAAAAACATCAATTTCATAACCTACTAATTTTCCGGCAAGTTTGATATTCATCCCTCCTTTTCCGATAGCTTTTGAAACTTCTTCCGGATCCAAGTACACTTCAACCCTTGATTCGTCTTCAATTACTATTACTTTATTAATTTTAGCGGGACTTAAAGCTCTTTGAATATATAATTTCAGGTTTTCGGAATAATTAATAACATCAATGTTTTCGTTTTTAAGTTCTCTAACGATACCGTGAATACGAGCTCCTTTCATTCCGACACAAGCACCGACGGGATCAATTCTGTCGTCATAAGATTCAACTGCAACTTTTGCTCTTTCGCCTGCTACTCTTACAATTTTTTTGATAGTGATTAAACCGTCATAAATTTCAGGTACTTCAAGTTCAAAAAGTCGTTCTAAAAAAGTCGATGATGTTCTGGATAATATAATTAAAGGTGTGTTGTTTTTCATTTCAACTTTCTCAACAACAGCTCTTAATGTATCTCCTTTTCTGAAAAAATCAGAAGGAATCTGCTCTGTACGAGGTAATATCATTTCATTTTCTTCATCATCAAGTATTAGCATTTCTTTTTTCCATACTTGATAAACTTCTCCGGTAACAATATCTCCGACTCTGTCTTTGTATCTTAAATAGATATTCTCTCTTTCTAATTGTAAAATTTTAGATGAAAGGTTTTGTCTTAAAGACAGAATACTTCTTCTTCCGAAGTCTGCTAATTTTACTTCATCCGCAAACTCTTCACCAACTTCATAATCTTCATCAATTTTATGAACATCGCTTATTGAAATTTGCATATTTTCATCTTCTACTTTACCGTCTTCAACTACTTCACGATTTCGCCAGATTTCAAAATCTCCTTTATCTATATTTATAATAAAATCATAATTATCGGAAGTACCATATTGCTTTTCAAATACACTTCTGAAAACTTCTTCCAGAACTCCCATCATTGTAGCTCTGTCAATGTCTTTATTTTCTTTAAAATTAGCAAAAGTATCAATTAAGTTAAGATTATCCATTGCTTGTAATATTTTTAAAATGTTATTATAACTTTTACCTGTTTAATATGTTCGAACTTAAAAATTTGTTCTTTTTCAAGTTCAGTCTCAGCTTTTTTCTTTACTTTTTTATTATTCGGTTTAATTGTGAATTCAGAATCAGAAACTTTTATAAGTTCCCCTATGTGTTTGTCTCCTTCTGCTGTTTGCACTTCAACCGTTTTTCCGATATTTTTTTTGTATTGTTTTAAAACTTTAAATGGTTTGTCTATACCTGCAGAAGAAACGACAAGTTCAAAATCTTCATTTTCTCTATCTAATTTTTCTTCAATATTTTTGCTCAACATTGCACAATCTGCAACTTTTGCTCCGTTAAAACTATCTATAAAAACAGTTATTCTGTTATCATTAGAAACTTTTGCATCTACAAAAAATATATCACTATCTTGAAATTTATCAATTTCAAGACTTAATATTTTATTTGAAATATTTACAATTTGTTCTTTGTTTATCATTTATTTGATAATAAAACAGGGGACTAATGCAAGCCCCCCTGAAACAATCAAACCATTTTCTGCGTGCAAAGGTAAATAAATATGTTAATACATCAAAATTATATATAGTTTTTTATTTTTTTGGTTTTCAGCTTTTTCGATTTTTTGTAATGCATTTTTCAGTATCTAAATAATCGGGATTAAATGAAGTTTTGATAATATCAATAAAAGATTCTTTTTGAAGATTATCAAATATACTGAAATCGGGTGTTAATTTGTTTAATTTATTAATTAATTGGGTTAATTTAAAGTTATCTTGATTTTCAAATACAAAGAGTCTTTTATTTTTAAGATGTTCTGCGAGGTACAATTGTTCAGTTTGTCCGGGAGTGGGTATTAATATTGCTTTTTTTCTTAATTTCACAAAATCCATAACGGAAGTATAACCTGCACGAGTTATTACAATTTCGGAAGATAAAATTGCTTCTTGAAGTTCATTTCCGGACAAATGATTTATATGTTCAATATTTTTATCTTTGAACGCTAATTTATTCTCAGGTTTACCGGAAACAATCAAAGTTTTATAAGTTGTTTTTTTTATTTGCGAATATACTTTTTCATAAAAAATAGTTCTTTGAGGTTCGGGACCTGAAAGAATAAAAATAATATCATATTTTTTTTCATACTTTTTTGTACTTGTTTTAAACCTTGAAATAGTACCGATAAAGTTATAAAAATCCGGCAGTTTTGTTTTATGAGATAATTCTCCTGATAAGTTAATCTTACCACTAAAATCAGGTATTAAACATTTGTCAAATTTATGTATATATCTTTTTTGAATATTATTAATGAGTTTCTCAAAAAACTTATAATGTTTCGGTAGCTTAAGGAAAATTTGATGACTAATAAAAATGCTCGGAATTTTTCTTGAATAAACTCCGTATCGATTATCTGAGATTATAAAATCAATATTTTCTTTTACAATTATTTTTTTTAGTTGTTTTTGTTCTTCTTTTATATTAAAAATAAATTTAGGAGTTTGAATCAAAAGTTTAAATATAAAAAAAGAACTTTTCCCTGAGTATTTCATTAATACAGAAGGCAATGTATAATGTTTTAAATCAGGGAACTCTGATTTAAGTAATTCTAAAGAAGATCCGGAGCCGGCTAATATTATTTCATAACCTGCACCGCTTAATTTATGTATCAAAGGAATATCTCTGACTGCGTGCCCTAATCCCCAATCAAGCGGTGCTATTAATATTTTTTTATTATTCTTCCGATTCAAGTTTTGATAAATTATATGAAATAATAAACCCTAAGGCTATTGATAGTGCAACAAATGAAAATCCTGCAATATATTCTGCAAAAATAATTTTACCGATTCCGAATAAGGCTGACATTACCATTAAACTGCCTGCAAACCAATTGAAAAACATTCTTCCGAATCCGGTATCACTTTTTACTTCAGGCATTTCAACCGATATTTTACGCCAACCTCTTCCTCCCGGATGTACTTTTTTATAGAATGATTTTAATTTTGATTTTTTCTCAGGTTTTGTTAAGAAAGTAACCGATAACCATACAATCGTTGACCATATAACAATAATAATTAAACTAATTTCAAAGTCTTTTTGAATCACATCCAAATCAAATCCGAAAGTTAAGACAGGATATATAATATAAGGTGCAATCATAGCAGAAATTTCAGACCAAGCATTAATTCGCCACCAAAACCACCTTAACAATAAAACTAAACCGATGCCGGCACTCATTACAATCACAAATTTCCATGCATCACTGATTCTGTCAAACTGTGTCGTAATAATTAATGAAAAAGCCATTAATATAAAAGTTGTTATTCTGGATATTTTAATATACTTTTTTTCACCTGCATCTTTATTTATAAACGGTTTATACAAATCATTAACTATATAAGAAGTTCCCCATACTGTTTGTGATGCAATAGTTGACATATAAGCTGCCAGAAAAGCGGCAAAAAGTAAACCCAACAAGCCTGCAGGTAATAAATCTCTGATTAACATAACATAAGACGAACCTTTATCTGCAGCATCCGGATAAAGAATTAATGCGGCAAAAGCTGCGATAATCCAAGGCCAAGGTCGTAAAGCATAATGTGCAATTTGAAACCAAAGTGTTGCTAAAACAGAATGCTTTTCATTTTTGGCAGACATCATACGCTGTGCAATATATCCGCCGCCGCCGGGTTCTGCTCCCGGATACCAACTTGACCACCATTGAACACCGAGATAAGCAACAAATGCTGTTACAGTCATTTTTAATATTCCTGATGCTCCGTCGGATTCAGGAGAACCGGAAGTTATATCAGGAAAGAAATCAAAGCTCCATTCAGGCAATTTCTCTTTTAAACCTTGAATTCCGCCTACATCAATATGATTAACCGCAAAAACAGCCAATATAATACTACCGGTCATTGCAATTATAAATTGAAAACTATCCGTTAATGAAATACCCCATAAGCCGGACAAAGCGGAATATACTGTTGTGAACAACATTAATCCTGCAACTGCAATCAGATGAGAACTAAATTCAATTCCGAGAAAAGAAAATTCTTGTGCACCGAAAACAGTAAATTCAGGAAATAAAACTTTTAATATTTTAACCATTGCGAGATTTACCCATGCAATCACAATTGTGTTCATAACAATTCCTATATAAACAGCTCTGAACCCTCTTAAAAAATTTGCAGGTCTGCCTGAATACCTGATACTGACAAACTCGGCATCGGTCAAAATACCGGAGCGTCTCCATAATCTTGCAAAGAAAAATACAGTTAACATTCCGCCGAACAGCATATTCCACCATAACCAGTTTCCGGCAATACCGTTTTGTGCAACAAGTTCTGTAACAGCCAAAGGTGTATCTGCTGCAAAAGTAGTTGCAACCATACTTGTTCCGGCTATATACCAAGGCAATTTTCTTCCGCTTAAAAAGAAATCATCCATTCCTTTTCCGGCACGTTTTGACATCAATAGGCCAATTCCTAAACTAATTATAAAATATACTCCTATAATTAACCAATCAACTATTACCAGGTTCATCTTTTGTTTATTTTTTTAGTAAGAAATAATTTCAACAAAACTAATAATTTTAAAATAATAACAATAAAGCTTTTTTAAACATAAAAACTTAAAACATGTTAAAAAACATTGAGATTTAGATTTCTTTATATATTTGCAATGTAATATTAAACAGAAATAAATTATGTATAACTTATTAAAAGGAAAGAAAGGAATAATATTCGGTGCACTGAATGACAAGTCATTAGCATGGAAAGTTGCAGAACGTGCTTATGAAGAAGGTGCAGAATTCGTACTTACAAATACACCCGTTTCAATGCGTTTCGGTAAAATTAATGAATTAGCCGAAAAATGTAATTCTATTGTCGTTCCGGCTGATGCTACAAATGTTGAAGATATAGAGAACTTGATTGATAAAACTATGGAGCATTTCGGAGGTAAAATAGATTTTATTTTGCATTCTGTTGCAATGTCTATGAATGTAAGGAAGGGCAGAAAATATGATAATCTTAATTACAATTATTTGAATAAAACGTTAGACATTTCTGCAATTTCTTTTCATAAATTATTGCAAGTTGCAAAAAAAAAAGATGCAATAAATGAATGGGGGTCAGTAGTTGCATTATCTTATGTTGCTGCACAAAAAACCTTATACGGCTACAATGATATGGCAGATGCAAAGTCAATGTTGGAATCCATTGCCAGAAGTTTCGGATACATCTATGGTCGAGAGAAAAAAATCAGAGTAAACACAATCTCACAATCTCCTACCATGACAACTGCCGGAAGCGGAGTTAAAGGAATTGACGGTTTGCTTGATTTCACAGAGCGCATGTCTCCTCTTGGAAATGCAACTGCCGACGAATTTGCTGATTTCTGTATAACTCTATTTTCTGATTTAACCAAAAAGATTACCATGCAGAATTTATTTCATGACGGAGGTTTCTCTAGTATGGGAATGAGTTTAAAAGCTATGACAATGTATAATCAAGCTTTGGATAACCCAATAGATATCGAAAGTCTTGAATAGGAAATTTCATAAAGTTTAAAAAAGCAAAACTCGAAACAAATTGTTTCGAGTTTTTTTGTGGCGGAGAGAGAGGGATTCGAACCCCCGGTACCTTGTGGGTACAATAGTTTTCAAGACTACCGCATTCGACCACTCTGCCATCTCTCCGAAAGCGGCTGCAAATATATAAACTATCTTTAAAAACAAACAAAAATATTTATTTTTTTTAAATAAGTTTTATAACATTGATAATTAACGACTAACACATTTGCCTTGGCATAGCGCTGATTATGAGCATGTTATTTGGCAAGCCTTGTAAACACAAGGATAGCGAGAATATTTTTTTTGTCTTTTTTATGAAAAAACATTGCTCAAAATTTGCTATATAGTAGAATTAGTCTATATTTGCATACGAATTAATATTATCTAATCACTAAAAAATTATTTTTATGAACAAAGCAGAATTAATTGATGCAATGGCATCAGGTTCAGGATTAACTAAAGCTGACTCAAGAAGAGCTTTAGATTCATTTATTGAAGCAACGGAAGGAGCATTAAAAAAAGGCGAAAGAGTAGCACTCGTTGGTTTCGGTTCTTTTGCAGTAAACAAAAGAGAAGCAAGAAAAGGAAGAAATCCTCAAACAGGTAAAGAAATTAACATCCCGGCTAAAAAAGTTGTAAAATTTAAAGCAGGTTCTGATTTAAGCAGAAAAGTTAATTAAGCAACTATTTGCAACCTAATTTTAAAAGGAACACAATGTGTTCCTTTTTTTTATTTTCAAAAAACAAATATTTCTTTCCTATATTTGTAAATTCAAAATTATTACTTTTAATATGTAATGAGAAAAAAAATAATTACACATTTGAGTCAACTCATTACTCAAGAACGATTTACATTATTTAACAAAATTGTTAAAGACCGAACTCGTTATATTACAGTTGTACTTGAAGACATCTTTCAGCCGCATAATGCCAGTGCGGTATTGCGTTCTTGTGACTGTTTCGGTGTTCAAGATGTTCATATAATTGAAAATGAAAATGAATATAATGTAAACCCGCTGGTTGCTTTGGGTTCTTCAAAATGGTTAAATTTATTTAAGTATAACGAAAATGAAAATAATACTTTAAACACAATTAATAAACTTAAAGAAAAAGGATACAGAATTATTGCCACAACACCTCATACAAAAGATGTAAATTTAGAAAGTTTTGATATAACAAAAGGGAAATTTGCTTTGATGTTCGGTTCTGAACAGCCGGGTTTAAGTAAAATTGCGCTAAATAATGCTGATGAATTCTTAAAAATACCTATGTACGGTTTTACGGAAAGTTTTAATATTTCCGTTTCGGCAGCAATAATTTTAAATTCTTTAACTTCAAAAATAAGACATTCAAAAATTAATTATCAACTTTCTGAAAAAGAGCAAGACGAAATAATTCTTGAATGGTTAAAGCGAAGTATAAAAAAATCAGATATGATTGTAACAGATTTTCTTTCAAAAACACAGTAAAATGATTTCTCAAAGACAATTATTCTTTCAACATGTAGGGCAAACATCAGGTTCGCCTCTTGCTCTCGAGATTGAGAAAGCTGAAGGAATTTATATGTATGACAAAAACGGAAAAAAATATATTGATTTAGTTTCCGGAGTTTCGGTAAATAACGTAGGACACAGACATCCAAAAGTTGTACAAGCCGTTAAAAACCAAATAGATAAATACATGCACCTTATGGTTTACGGTGAATATATTCAAAGCCCTCAGGTTAAATATGCAAAATTACTTACTGATAATCTCCCTGAAAATTTGAATTCGGTATATTTTGTAAATTCAGGCAGCGAAGCAATTGAAGGTGCTATGAAACTTGCTAAACGATATACCGGGAATGCTGAAATTATTGCTTTCAAAAATGCTTATCACGGCAGTACACACGGAGCCTTAAGCTTGATGAATAATGAAAGTTTAACACAAGCATTCAGACCGCTGGTTCCGGCAATATCTTTTCTTGATTTTAATGATGTTGTTCAACTAAATAAAATTACAAAGAAAACGGCAGCCGTTATTATTGAAGCAATACAAGCAGAGGGCGGAATAATTCCCGCCGATAAAGCTTTTATGACTGAATTAAGAAAAAGATGTACCGAAACCGATACTTTATTAATTATTGATGAAATTCAAACAGGATTCGGAAGAACAGGGAAACTTTTTGCCTTTGAACATTATGAAATTGTTCCGGACATAATTGCAACGGCAAAAGGAATGGGCGGCGGAATGCCGATTGGTGCTTTCATTGCAAATAAAGATGTTATGAACACTCTAACATATAATCCGATGCTCGGGCATATTACTACTTTCGGCGGACATCCGGTTTCTGCTGCCGGTGCTTTAGCAAGTTTAGAAATTATTCTTGACGAAAATTTAGCAGAAGAAGCAAGCAGAAAAGGTAAAATTTATATTGATGCTTTAAAAAATAATCCGAAAATCAAATCAGTAAGAGGCAAAGGGTTATTTTTGGCTTTTGAGTTAGAAGGTTCCGAAACTGTTGAAAAAGTAATTAATAAAGGTGTTGAACTCGGTTTTATAAGCGATCCCTTTTTATTTGATAATAAGCGATTTCGTATTGCTCCTCCGTTAACTATTACCGATGATGAAATTTCAGAATCTGTTGAATTAGTGATAAAAGCTTTGAACTGTATTTAATTTTACAATATCTTCTTAAAATATAAAAAACCGATCTTTTTCAAGACCGGTTTTTTATTTGTTTAATTTTCCTTTTCCTCTTGCTTTTTCATATAATCTTCTTGAACTGCCTTAGGAAGCGGCTCATATTGGTAAAATTCCATAGAATAATTTGCTCGCCCGCTTGTTATATTTCTTAATGTAGTTGCATATCCGAACATTTCCATTAAAGGAACATAACCGCTGAGTTTTTGCGAACCTTTTCTGAAACGTCTCATTACATCAATTTTTCCTCTTCTCTTGTTTAAATCTCCGACAACATTTCCTATATAATCATCGGGTGTTGTAATTTCAATTTTCATAACAGGTTCTAATAAAATAGGTCTTGCTTTAGCAAATGCTTGTTTAAACAAAACAGAAGCACAAGTTTGAAATGCTCTGTCAGACGAATCAACTGCATGATGACCGCCGTCAAGAAGCACGGCTTTAATATCAACAATCGGGAATTTAGCCAATATACCTTCTGCCATAGTTTTTTGAAGACCTTTACTTACCGAAGGAATAAATTCTCGGGGAATAGCACCTCCTTTAATTAAATCTACAAATTCATATCCGCTTCCTTTATTCGGTTCAAATCTGATAACTGCTTCTGCAAATTCACCTTTACCTCCTGATTGTTTAGAATGCCGATATTTATGTTCAATTGCCGTTGAAATAGTTTCTCGTAATGCAACCGCAGGTTCTCCGACTTCAACATCAACTTTAAATTCATCCTTTAACCTGTCAATAATTATTTCTAAATGTAATTCTCCCATTCCGGCAACAATAGTCTCCTCTGTTTCGTTATTATACCTTGCATGAAATGAAGGGTCTTCGTTTGAAAGTTTTGCCAATCCTTCTCCGAGTTTTTTCCTTTCATTTTTATTAGCGGCATTTATCTTCATTTCAATAACCGAAGGCGGAATATGAATATTTTCTAATAAAATTTTATCATTAACATCACATAATGTATCACCTGTCTTTGTTGTTTTCATTCCTATTAAAGCAACTATTTCACCGGCACCGGCAACAGAAATCTCCTCTCTTTCTTTTGCGCGAATTTTATAAATGCGACCGACTCTTTCTTTTTTTCCTTTGGTTGAATTCAATAAAGGCATTCCGCTTTTTATCTCACCTGAGAATATTCTGATAAAAGTTTGTTGACCTACATAAGGATCGTTTATTAATTTGAATGCTAAGCCGGAAAAAGGTTCTTTACAAGAAGGGTTTCTTGTATGAGTTTTCTCGGGGTCATCTACATCTGTTCCCACAACAGCTCCGACATCAATCGGAGAAGGAATATAATCAACAACTGCATCTAATAATAATTCGACACCTTTATTTTTATATGCAGCTCCGGTAAAAACAGGAGTTATCATAAGCTTTAAGGTTGCTTCTCGTGCAACACTCTTCAATAACTCATAAGGGATTTCCTTTTCATCAAGAAAAAGTTCCATTATTTCATCATTAAAATCAGAAATTTTCTCTATTAAAAATTCTCTTGCTTTATCTGTTTCCGCTTTGTATTGTTCAGGAACTTCAATTTCAGTTCTTTCATTTTCTCCGAATGTATATGCTTTATTCTTAATTACATCAATTAAGCCCGTAAAGTCCTCTTCCGAACCCATAGGTAGTTGAAAAGGAACAGCGTTTGCATCTAAATATTCATTCATTTGAGAAACAACGGCACCAAAATCAGCACCTGTTCTGTCCATTTTATTCACAAATGCTATTCTCGGAACTCGGTATCTGTCAGCTTGATTCCAAACAGTTTCACTTTGAGGTTCAACCCCTCCGACAGCACAAAATAATGCAACCATACCGTCAATTACACGAAGTGAACGTTCAACTTCTATAGTAAAATCAACGTGCCCGGGAGTATCAATAATATTTATTTGAGAATCTTGCCAATTACAAGAAATTGCAGCAGAGGCAATCGTAATTCCTCTTTCTTGTTCTTGTTTCATGAAATCCATGGTAGCTTCACCATCGTGAACTTCTCCTACTTTACGAGTTACACCTGTGTAAAATAATATTCTCTCTGTTACTGTTGTTTTTCCTGCATCAATATGAGCAGCAATACCAATGTTTCTTAATTTTTGAAGTTTCATTATTTATATAATATTCATTAAATTATTTGTATGTTTTTTAACATCCTTGATTAAAAAGTTCGCAAAGGAAAGACTTTTTTTTAAATATACATATTATTGTAAATGTTTTTTTAATATTAACTTGATTAATGATTAATTAATAATTTGTTAATAAGAATAATTTTAAACAACACAAATCATTTGTAATTTTGTATTCCGAATTTAAGATAAAAATATTCGGTTATGAAATTAACAAATGAGAAGTTCTTGACGGTAATTTTATTTATTCTTTTCGGGTTTACTTCTTTATTTTCACAAAATGACACTTCTAAAATTGAAAGTTTTATAAAAAAAACTGAAATTTCAGGTCAATGGTTTCTGGCAAATCAATATAACATAACTGATAACCTTGATAAGTTTTATTTAAGACGGGGGTATTTAACAATTAGGTCAGAATTAAATCCTAATATTTCTGTAAGATATACACAAGATATTACATTAGACAGAGAGGGTTCAGATGCCGGAAATGTTGAAATAAGAATGAAGTATTTATATATGCAAGTAAAGCCTTTTGATAAGGGTTTTATGAAAAATTCTTATGCTGAATTTGGGTTAGTGCCTCGACCTTGGTTAGAATTTGAGCAAAGAATAAATGTTTACAGGTCGCAAGGCAGAATGTATATTGAAAAATCGGGAATAATTAATTCGGCAGATTTTGGAATTTTTTGCAGCGGTTTAATAGGAAAAAAACTTGACAACAACATTACGGGAAAACATAATGCGGGAAAATACGGAAGTTATTCTTTCGGGGTTTTTAACGGTGCAGGGTATCACGATAATGAATTAAATTCAAATAAAACAGTTGAAGCAAGAATTTCTTACAGACCTTTACCCGATTTTATGCCGGGTTTGCAATTTACATACGGGACTTCTTTCGGGAAAGCAAATATTGATGAAAATCCGCCGGATTTTAGTATGCATTTGTTTTTTGTTTCTTCCGAAAGTAAATATTTAACTTTAACGGGGCAATATTACATCGGCAACGGAGATACATACGGAATATATTATTTTAACGGAAATCCTAATTTGAATAAAGGATTTTCTTTCTTCGGTGAAGTTTTTGTTCCGAAAACACCTTTTTCTTTTTTCGGAAGATATGATGATTTTACTTCTGAGCAAAGCCCTATTTATTCTAAAAGCGGATATTTTACCGGAGTAACTTATCGGTTTATGAAAAATAAATTATTTGCTTATTACGGTCAAGATATTATCGGCGGAGAAAAACAAGATGTAGTTGAGTTGGTTTTAGAGGTTGTTTTTTAAAATATTAAACGGAATAATTTAATGAACTTAATATTTTTGTTACTTTTTCTTTAAAGTTGCCTTGAATAATAATCTCGCCTTCTTTTGCCGAGCCGCCAACTCCGCATTTGGTTTTTAATGTTTTTGCAAGTGCTTTTAAATCATCTTCGGTTCCGATAAATCCGGTTATTAATGTAACTGTTTTACCTTTACGTTTTTTGCTGTCAAGTTGAACTTTCAATTTTTGCTCTTCGGGAGAAAGCGTTTCTTGTTCTTCATCGCCTTCGTATTCGTATTCAAAGCCAGGGTTTGTTGAATACATCATTCCGAGCCGGTCTTTCCAATCTTTTGACATTGTTTGAAAACTAAAAATTAATAATACAACAGGAAGTATCAAAGAGCGTTATTCGGCATCTTCTCCTCGTTTGGCAATTTCATTATTAATAGTTAAAATAGATTCTTTGATTGTAGAAATTTGTTCCTCTAAAGCCTTTAATTCATTAGGACTCAAAAATCTCTTTTTTGTTTTTAATTTTATTTTTTTCTTGCTTAAAGTTGTATTCAAACGAATTTTCTTATTTTTTAAGTCGAAAGTACTCATTTCCTTTAATTCTTCATCGGTAATCTTTAGAAAATCTAATTTATCATCTTCGCTGAGCAAGGATACGCCTTTCTTTCTGTCTTCTTTTACCTGTTTTAGTTCATCTTTTAATTCTTCATCTTTTGCTTTAAATTGATTTCTTTGAGCTTTATTCAGACGACCGTCGGCAATAGTCTGATTAACTTTATTCAGTTTATTTTCGGAGATTAGTTTTTCAATTTCTAATTCTTTTACATCGTATAAAGCATTATTTTTTTTTCCTCCTTCAAATGCTCCGCTGTTAAGTTTGGTTTTCTTTTTTGATATTCTTGCTTCAATGCCGGATATTTTATTTTCCAACATTATTTTTTGATTTGCTAAGCTTTCTTCTTTCGTTATTATAGGTAAATTGTTCGTATTGTTGTTTGAAGAACTTGAATTAGTGCTTGTGTTGTTGTTTGCAGAGTTCGTATTTGTGTTTGGTCGGGAATTTTGACCGCAAATTAATCCGTATGAACTTATAATCATACTCTCACTCATCATTCCTCCCGAAGCTTCTACCAATTCTTTAACAGGAATTTCCATTTTTAAATGTGCAAAATTATTATTATCAAGCCTTACAAACCCTTTAACTTCCCAGCTTTTTTTTCCTCCGTTACATTCTTTTACACCTGCTACATCAATATCTTTAACAGGCAATGAAGGGACGGAAATAGATACATCTCCGTTATTGTTAGTGATGCCCGACCCAAGTTTATTCCCGCCTATTGAAACGGTAACGGTATGCCCGGAAACGCCTTTGCCGTTATATGTTATTTTCAGGCTAATGTTTTCAGAAAAACTTGACAAACTCATTGTCAATATGAAAAGAAAGAATATAGTTTTTTTCATTTTTTTATATTTTTTGTTTATGCGTTGCAATAATGATGCCTGTATTTTAATTCATTTTGTCGTAAATAATGTTGGAACCCGGTTAAAAAATATGTAACCTGAATTTGGTTGAACAATATGGGTGTTTCACCTTATTTTTTCTCCTTTTTTCCATTTTTCTTTCCCGATTTCTTTTCCTTTTTCATCATAATAGATCCATTTTCCGTGTTTTAATCCGTTTTTATATTCTGCTTTAATTTTTAATTTTCCGTTCGAATAATAAAACTCTGCATTACCGTCTGCCAAACCGTCATCATAATATATTTCTGCTTTTTGTGCCCCGTTTTCGTAATATTCAAAATATTTTTCAATTAATTTATCATTTTCGAAAATTGCTTCGGCTTTTTTAGTGTTTTTTTCCGTATCGTAATAGAAAACAGCTTCACCGAATATAATTCCGTCTTCATAATTTACTGAACTTTGAATATTTCCGCTTTCGTAATAGGTTTTCCAATTTCCGTTAAGGTTTTTATTATAAACTCTGCCCTCAAATTTTAATTTTTCACCTCCGAAATAGTATTCTTTAAAAAGTGTATCCTCTTCAAGAAATGAATCGGCTAAACTTATTTTAAAAGATAAACTTTCAACTTCATCTCGGAACATTTCCTCATAAACTTCTTGTTCAAGTTTTTCGAGTTCTTCAACTTTAATTGCATCCGGGTTATGTTGTGCTATTAAAGTTGTTTTGAACATATTTTCTTCCGAAACTAATTGAAAGCCAATCTTTTCAAAGCTTAAAATAAATTCTTTGTTTTCTTTAATATCGCGGCGGTCTTTTTCATTGCTGTAATAATATAAGTTTTCATAAATTTGAGGTGTTCTTATAAAGACGGCTATATTTGAATTGTTGCTGAACTCATCTTTAAAGTCAGAAAAACCGGAATTTTTATCTAAAGTATTTCCTTTTAAATAGTCATCTATTGTGTTTTTAATAACATCTGATGAATTACTGAATATTACATAATCCTCAATATAAGTAAAAAACGGTTTCTCCAAATCTTTAAACATTCTTCCGAGAAAAATTTTAAAGAAACCTTTCATTTCTAAATACTGAATTGTATAGTTTTTATATTCTTCGGGTTTAAATTTAACAACTCGAACTCTTTTTTTTATTTGTTGCATAATTCTGTCCATTCCGGCTTTTGCATCATCTATGTCATTTGTATGAACGGCAACTACAACATCTTCCAATCTTGTTTTTTTACCGGGGCGAAGTTTTACTAAAGCAATTTCATTTCCTATCCAACTGAAAAAATCATCGTGCATACTTATTTTTAATAAGCGTTCAATTTTTGAAATGCTGTTCTCAATATCTTCCATATCTTCGGGAGCACTTTCTTTATATTGTTCGGTTAAATTATTATAGAAATCGAAAAAATTATTGAATCCCATTGAAAAATACAAAGCAGTTTGATTTGACATTATACGCCACGCATTTAATTTGCCCGGTGTTACATTTGCCATTGCTTTTACGTATGACCCGACAGAATCTATATCAGTATAACCTTCAAAACTGAGAGATTCATCTCTGAAATTAATATTAAAACCGGAATATGTCAATGAATTCCCCAGCATTTGAACAGTTTCAGATTGCTCTGATAGATATGACATACTGAAAGCATTAATTTGGTTGTAATTGAAGTACATACGGAATAATTCTTCACCGTATAACTTGCCTACAACATTATTAAATGCTTTATTGTTTGACCAATAACCGAAATCACCTTCTTTTGTGGGCTTTTGCGAAATAGATTTTTCAATTAAAGAACCCGTGAAAGTTGCCACTAATAAATTATCACTTATTGTAAGATAAATTATATCAGAAGGGTCTTCATTATCTGAAAGTTCAATAATAGTTTCATCATTAAATTTTCGTTCTTTTACTTTGTAACCTTCAACTAATCCTAAAATTCTTTTAAGCCCGAGTTTTTTTATTTGTGCAATATTTTTTAAATCAACTACAAAAAGAAAATCCCATTCGGTTGCTGATATCATGTGTAAAGACATTATTAACTTTCTGTTTTTTAGAGCTTTGTCTGCAATTATATTGTCTTTTAAATATTCATTAAGCAGTTCTATATCTTCATTTAAATCATTGAAATACGGATTTGAAATAAGATAATTCCACATTTTACTGTCGCTTATTTCAGTCCAAGCTTCGGTAAGATTATTTGTTTCAATAATCATTACAGCATCTTCGGGAATCATTGTCATTGCTTTTTTAATAACAACCGGAGAAATGTATTTAATATAAACCCAAAATCCGCCGGCACCGATAATAATAAGAAATAATAAAGTTTTTAAGAATTTTTTCATGTGTCTAACTTTTCAAAATTAATTAATGTTCAGTAAGTTGTGAGACTACCTATTAGTTATTATACTTTTTTTGTTTTGCATATCGGAACACCTTTAATAAGTATGTGCAAGTAATTAGCATAGTTTTGTTTAGTCATGCTCTTAGTTGTTAAACTTGTTTTATCATGGGTGTTTCATTTTTCATTATTTAAAAATATAATTTATAATAAATCTATTCTGTTTAATCTATCTTTAAAGTTTTTACAATACCGTCGGGCGAAACCAAAATAAATTGCTTTTCAATTTTTTTTATGGGATCTTTAATAACATATTTTACTGTTAAGCTGTAAGTAAACTGAACAGCAGGTTCCAGTATTGCCGGATTTATTACAATATCGTATTTATGGTAAGGCAGTTTGTTGTAAAACATAGTTTTAGGCTTTCTTACACTTGTAACTGATTTACTTTTTTTAGCATCCAAAGATGTTCCGGAAAATGCTTGATAGCTTTTATACCTGTCGATAGGATATACAACTGATGATTTTTCGATGACAATATGATAGATTGTATCTAAATCAATATCCAGTTTTTTGAAAGATTCTTTTTTCTTTATCATATAATCAACAGATTTTGTTCTCAGTTCATCGTATTTAGTATTATTATTTTCTACAAAATATTCAACTTTTATTAAGTCGTATATTTCATTATTTGCAGCAGAAGTCATTATATCATCCAACATATTTTCATCTGTAAATTTTATATGAATATTTTTTTGCATTTCAAAGCCTTTCGGAACTTCTGTGTAAGTTTTACTGAAAAGTTTTTTTTCGACTTCATATTCGTAAACAGGAACGAGAGAAATCATATCCGTATAGACATCTTCGTCTTTTACGTTTTGAGTGTTAAGTTCAGATAAAAAACCGCTGATTTTAGAATTTACAAGTTCATTTACTTCCTTAGCAGTTTCACCGGTTTGAGTAATATTGAAAATTGCAAGATAAGAATCAGCTTTTACATTCATTATTGCATTTACGGTAAACATCATTTCTTTATTATTGCTGTTTTCAACAATTTGATAATTATATGCATTATCAGTTCTGAAGTCCCAAACCTGTTCTTGATTTGCATTATAAACTTTATTTTGTTTATATCTGTTATTTTGTTCATAAATTACATTTCCTCCGGCTTGAGCAAAAATACCGTTTGTAAGCAACAAAATCAATAAGATTAATATTATATTTTTCATAGTAAAAATTTTAATTAAATAACAAATATACTATTTTGAAAGCTAATTTACAATATAAATCTAATCAACAAAAAATAAATACCGAAGGTTGATAAGAATACCAACCCTACCCAACTTAATATGATTAAAAATTTACCGGGTTTTGCATTTTCAGGAATATGTTTTAAAGTTATAACTTTCAAGTTTAACCAGCCTAATACAGGAGCTGTAATAAATGCGATAATAGTTGCAATATCAACCATAGTTTTCATACTTCCTAAAAAGAAAAGAAAAATTATTACAGAACCTGTAACTACAACCAGCAACCAAATATTCTGTATTTTTTTTGTATTTTCTTCAAGATTTAATTTTTGGAAAACAATTTTTGTAACAGGTTCTAATACTCTAGGATATGCATCTAAACAAGTTACGGTTGTGCTTACCATTGTGGCAATTGCTGCAACAACAATAATAAGATATGCCCAAGGGCCTAAACTTGAAGTAAATAAACTTATTAATTGACCTGCAAACGTAACTCCGCTTTCTGAGAATTTTTCACCCGAACCGTACATAACCAAAGCACCCAAAGATAAAAAGCCTAATGACAAAACAGCTGTTCCTATATAACCGATATTAAAATCGAGTAAAGATTCTTTAAGTTTAGGAGAATATCCGGTTTCCTTTTTTTTTGTTATTGTCCATACCGAATGCCAAACCGACACATCAATTGCCGTAGGCATCCACCCCACTAATGCCAATAAAAAACTTATATCAACTATTGATTTAAAATTAAAATCTTTAACATAATTAAGGTTCGGATTAAATCCGCCTGAAAATGCAGAAATTACGGCAATTATTGTAGCCAATGCAAGCAAAACTATAATAACTTTAACAAATTTATCAATTGTTGAATACTTTCCTATAATTACCACTAAAGCAAGTATGGAAATAATTATTATTGCCCACAAATAAACAGGAATTGCACTTTGAAAAACATTTGCAAAAATTCCTGCCGTAACAACAGTAACTGCTGTCATTAAAAAGAACATTGTTAAAATTGTAATTAAACCGTAAAGATAAACTGCCCATTTGCCCAGCCTTTTATAACCGCCAATCAGTGTTTCTCCTGTTGATGCAGCATAACGCGGAGCAAATTCAAAAAAAGGATATTTTAAAATATTTGCAATAATAATAATCCAAATCAATTCAAAACCAAAATTTGCACCTGCTCTTGTTGACTGAACTATATGCGAAACTCCTATTGCAGCACCTGCCCATAATAATCCGGGACCTATAACTTTTAGTATATTCCTCTTTGCCATTTTTATAAAAATAAGAAACAAAAGTAATCATTATTATTTTTTTGAAATTAAAAATACTTAAAAAGAAATTCTGACTATAATTGTTTAAACAAATAATAAAAATTAATATTTGCAAAAAATTTCGTTAAAAAAATGAACTCAATATTAAATTTTATACAAAACAGAAATTTTATACTTATTTCGGCATTAATTGCAGCATTTGTATTTCCTCATTTCTCGGTTCACATTAAAGAATATACATTATATATTTTAGCAGTTGTTATGACTTTCTCAACAACAGGCATTCAGTTTAAAATGTTAAAAGATTACAAATCTGTTTTCAAAACCACATTAGAATCTGTTTTATTGAACTATATTATTCACGGTGCAATTTTACTCATCCCAGCATATTTTCTATTTGACGAAACCATTTTTAACGGATTTGTTGTTATTGCCGCTACACCTCCGGGAGTTGCAATAATACCGTTTACATATACTTTTAAAGGAAATTTAGATTATTCATTCAAAGGAATTCTCGGAACATATATTCTTGCTGTCTTTCTTGCTCCGGTAATTATTTCGGTGTTTTCCGAAAATACATCATTAGACCCGATTATTATTATTTCCGTAATTATAAAAATTATTGTTGTTCCGATACTGTTATCAAGAATATTGCTTATAAAAAAGATTTATCCTATAACCGAAAAAATAAGAGGTAAAATTGTTGATTGGGGATTTGCTCTCATTATTTATACTGCTGTTGCAATTAATCGAGACATCATTCTAAATGATATAAATAATGTAACAAAAGCAGGATTTATTTTATTCTCATCAATAATTATCGCAGGAATTTTGTTTATGATTATCTTTCGAAAAAAGTCAAATAAAGAGCTTTTAATAAGTAAAAATTTAATGCTTACAGTAAAGAGTTCAGGCTTTGCCGTTGCCGTAACACTTATACTTTTTGAAGAAAAATCTGCAATTCCGGCAGCTGTTATGGGAATTGTTATCTTGCTGTGGCTTATCGGATTAAATATTTATTATTTTAAGATAGATAAAAGAAACTAATTAATTCTACTTTACTAAGTTAAAATTTCCTGTTTTTCAGCTTGTTTCCTGTAATTTAGGTCAATATCGTATTTTCTTTTCTTGTGTCTTTTTTCCATTTGTTCAAGTCTAATTTCGACATCTTTTT
>JAKISF010000019.1 GCA_021648725.1 Bacteroidales bacterium
AATTGTTTACAACACCCGGGAGCTTGTAAGACCTAATCGGAAAAACATTCGAAAACATCGGCAAAAGAAACCTTATTCTATGAATTACAAAAGGTTATGACAGATTATTAACTAAACGACATTGATAGCAGAATATAAACTGAGATGTGTATTTCTTTACTTTAATGTAAAGTATTGTTCTCCTATTTGACTGCCGTCCATAAATATATCTACATCATATTTCCCGCTTGCTTGTTCTTCATCTGCCGTCCAAAAAATGCAAACATTTGTTTTGCTGCCTTCATAAGTTAAATGTCGTTTTGAAGAATATGCTATTTCTTTTCCGTTAAAGCTAAACATACCTGATTCGTTGCTCATTAAAATAATACCGTCAGGTCCTGCGATTCTGACATAAGCATATCTGCTTCCTTTATTAGCTAAAACATTGTCATCAATAGTAAAGCAAATTTTTACTTTTTTCATTTTGCTTGCTCTGCTTGTTGTTTTATCTCTTTTATTTAAAGTTAGGGTAATAATATTTTCGGCTTTTAGTTCTTTTGCTATTTTAACTTGCGAGGAAAGACTGTCCTTTAAGTATGTAAGTGTTTCTGTACGAGCAATCTGATCTTCATAGCTTTTTTTAATTTCTTTATTTTCGGAATGTAACTTCTTGTTTTCAGTATTTAGTTTATCAATTTGCTTGATATAATCTTTCATTATTGTTTTTAATGTTTCTGTTTCTTCTTGAAGTTGTTTTATTTTTGCAAAATCAGTTCTTTTAACTCTTCTCAGTTGCTCCAAGGTTTCTTTAATTTTTTCTTTTTCAGCTTCTAATTGTTCGTTTATCTCCTTGTTATCGGTTTTTAAACTTTCATATTGACGATACATTGTTTCCAGCTCTTCTTCTATTACTGCTCTCTCACTTTTTACCTGAACAAGTTCTTTGCTTATTTCTCCCGCAACTTCTTTTTTTTGAAATTTATCCCAAACTAACCAACCGATTGCAGCTGTTTCAATAATAACAATTACTATTAATAATTTTGCCGTAGAATTCATTTTCTTGTTTTTATATAGTTTTTTAATTTCTATTATCAAATTTTAATCCGTTTTTTAAAATTGCGAATTTCAAATTTGTAACTGCCGTAAGTACATTTGTATTGTGTTTTGAAGTCCGAAATATAAGGCATCTGAAATCAAAGCATGCCCGATTGAAACTTCTTTTAAGTCAATAATATTTTTATTAAAGTATTTTAAATTATCTAAATCTAAATCATGTCCTGCATTAATTTCCAATCCTATTTCTTTTGCTTTTTTTGCTGCTTCGGAAAAAGGTAAAATTGCCGATTCTTTATTTTTAAGAAAATTTGCAGCATAAGGTTCTGTATATAACTCAATTCTGTCTGTACCCGTTAGTTTTGCTGTTTCAATAATATTTAAGTCTGTTTCCGTAAAAATAGATGTTCTGATTCCTGATTTTTTAAATTCTGAAATAATATCAGTTAAAAAACCTTTATGTTTAATTGTATCCCAACCTGCATTTGAAGTTAAAACATCCGGAGAGTCTGGGACTAATGTAACTTGTTCCGGTTTAACTTTCAATACTAAGTCAATAAATCGTTTATTCGGGTAGCCTTCAATATTAAATTCTGTTTCAACAACTTCTTTTAATTGAATAACATCATCATAACGAATATGTCTTTCGTCAGGTCTCGGGTGTACCGTAATTCCTTGTGCTCCGAAGCCTTCACAATCAACGGCAACCTTAATAACATCAGGATTATTGCCTCCTCTGGCATTTCTGATTGTTGCGATTTTATTGATATTTACACTTAATCGTGTCATTTTCTTTTGCTGAGATATAATTAAATAATATTTTTGATGTTTATTATAAAAAGGCAAAAGTAAAAAAATTGATTTAAACAATGCCGTTTTTATACTTTATTGACACGAATATTAAATGCAAGCAAGAGAATTAATATCAGATATTTTTCCGGCAATCAATATTAACGAAATTGGTAAACGTGCGTTGGTGCGTATGGATTTTTTTAAGATTTCGCATATACCGTTAATTGATGATAAAAAAAATTATCACGGTTTAATTTCAGAAAATGAAATATATGATTTTGATTTGCTTCAAAAATCTTTTTCAGTATGTAAGAAAGTCTTAGCAAGACCATTTGTTCTCGATAATCAGCATATTTATGATGTTCTGAATATGTTTTCAAAACTTAACATATCAGTTGTTCCGGTTTTGAATAATCAACAAAAATATATAGGAGCAATTTGTTTGTATGACGTAATTAAATATATGGGGAAATTATCGGCAGCTGAAAATCCGGGTGTTGTTTTTATTTTGGAATTAAGTGTGCATGATTATTCTCTTTCACAAATTTCACAAATTATTGAGGGGAATGATGCAAAGGTTTTAAGCCTTTATACCGAAACAAAAAAAGATTCGACAAAACTGGAAGTTACCGTTAAAATAAATACAAACGACTTTTCGGCAATTCGCCAAACATTTGAACGTTACAATTATACGATAAAAGCTGCATACACCGAAGGAGATAAAATTAACGAACTTCTTGAAGAACGTTATGAAGAGTTTATGAATTATTTGAATATTTAATGCAAAATATAAAGCCGTTTTATATAAACCTCTTGATAATACTTTCGGCATCAATTATGTTCATTCCTTTTTTAGGAAATGTACATTTGTTTGATTGGGATGAAATTAATTTTGCTGAATCTGCAAGAGAAATGATTGTTTCAGGCGATTATTTAAACGTTCAAATTGATTTTAAGCTTTTCTGGGAAAAACCGCCTTTATTTATTTGGATGCAAGTTGTATCGATGAAAATTTTCGGTATTAATGAATTTGCCGCAAGATTTCCGAATGCTGTTGCAGGAATTCTTACCTTAACTATACTTTACAACATAGGAAGAAAATATTTTGATAATAAATTAGGATTGATTTGGGTAATTGCTTATGCCGGCTCTGTTCTTCCTCATTTATATTTTAAATCAGGTATCATAGATCCGTGGTTTAATCTTTTTATCTTTTTAGGAATTTATTTTTTTATCGAATACCTGTCAGACAAAGAAATTAAAAGAAAAAACATTATTCTTTCTGCTTTATTCATCGGTTTGGGAACTTTAACAAAAGGACCTGTTGCTCTTTTGTTGTTTTTGTTAACAGGATTTGTCTTTTTGTTAATAAGTAAGTTTAAAATGCGAATCAGATTTTCCGATATTCTGATTTATATTCTTACATTTACTTTTGTAGGCGGATTTTGGTTCATACTTCAACTTTTAAACGGTAACTATTCAATTCTTTACGACTTTGCAGTTTATCAAATAGAATTATTTCAAACAGATGTTGCCGGGCATAAAGGTTTTTTCGGATACCATTTTATTATTTTGTTTTTTGGTGTTTTTCCTGCTTCAATTTTTGCATTAAAAACTTTCGGAAGTGCTAAATCAGACAATAATACCGACAAACAACAAGAATTTAAAAGATGGATGATTATTCTGTTCTGGGTTGTTTTGATATTATTCAGTATTGTAAAAACAAAAATTATACATTATTCGTCAATGGCATATTTCCCTTTAACATTTTTAGCTGCTTATGCAATTTATAAAACTGATATAGAAAAACTTAAACAATCAAAACCCATTAGCGGAATATTAATATTTTTAGCTTCTTTCTTTGCTTTTGTTATTTTTGCTTTGCAATACACAGGTCAACACAATAAAGAAATTATTGAATCAGGAATTGTTAAAGACAAATTTACTGCCGCTAACCTGCAAGCTGTTACTTCTTGGACAGGTTTTGAATTCTTAATAGGAGTTTTTTTAATATTAGGCGTAATTTCAGCAATCATTTTTTTTAGAAAAAACTATTTAAGAAAAGTAGTTACTATCTTTATAATCAGCATGTTATTTACAAATCTCACTCTACTTATTATTGTTCCGAAAGTTGAAAAAATTTCACAAAATTCAGCAATAGAATTTTATCAAAGTCATGAAGGTGAAGATGCTTATTTCATAACATACGGAATGAAATCTTATGCACATCATTTTTATACAAAGAAAAAACAGCCCGCAGAAACTGACATCCTAAGTTCCGGACAATTATTAAAAGGAGAAATAAATAAACCTGTATATGTAACATGCAGAATTAACAAAGCTGATGAATTTGCTGAAAAATATCCGCATTTTGAGAAGTTGTATGAGAAAAACGGATTTGTGTTTTGGCTAAGAAAAGATTAATACAAATTATTTGAAATATCTTCTAATGATTTTATTTTCCTATTTTTGAAATCTTTAAATATCATATTTTGAACAAGAAAGTTATTATAGCATCAAAAAGTCCGGTAAAATTTAAAGCCGTTAAAACCGGATTTAAAAAAGTGTTTCCGGAAACCGAGTTTGTTTTTGAAAGTATTTCTGTTCCTTCCGAAGTTTCAGACCAACCATTAAGTAATAATGAAACATATAAAGGAGCAATGAACAGATGTAATAATGCAATTAAAAAGATAAATAATGCATATTTTTGGATAGGAATTGAAGGCGGAATTCAAAAATTTAATGATGAAACAGAAGCATTTGCTTGGGTTTATATAAAATCAAAATATAAAACAGGCAAAGCCAGAACTGCAACATTTTTTTTGCCTGAAAAAATAACAAAACTAATAGAGCAAGGAATTGAGCTCGGTGAAGCTGATGATATAGTTTTCGGTTTAAAAGATTCAAAAAAACAAAACGGAGCAGTCGGAATTTTAACAAAAAATGTAACCGACCGTTCAAAATATTATTCAGAAGCCGTAATTTTGGCTTTAATACCTTTTATAAACACAGAATTATACTAAAATGAATTTAGAAAAATTATTAAATCAAAGATACTCTGTAAAAAAGTTCGATGAAACTAAACGGTTAACAGATGAACAAGTAAAAAACATATTGAAATTAACTAATCTTTCTGCATCATCATACGGAATGCAGCCTTTTAAAATGGTGATTGTCAAAGAAAAAGAAGTGAAACAGAAATTAGTTGCCTCGTCCTACGGACAAACAAATATTGCAGATTCTTCATATTTAATTGTTTTTGCGGCAAGAACTGATATTGATGAAAACTTTGTCGGTAATTATATCGGACATATTGCAAAGCAAAGAAATGTAAGTATAGAATCTCTTTCTTCTTTCAGAAAAATGCTTGTAAATTATATAAATAATAAAGATGAGAAAGCATTATTTACATGGGCAAGTCAACAAATATATATAGCTTTGGGAACTTTTTTAATTGCATGTGCATCAGAAAATATTGATGCTTGCCCGATAGGCGGTTTTATTCCGTCGGAATATGATAAAATTCTCAAATTAGAAAAACATAATTTAAAACCGGTTGTTGTTAGTGTTATGGGATACAGGCATAAAGATGATTCATATCAATTTAAAGCGAAAGTAAGAAAACCGTTAAATGAAATGATTTTGAAACTTTAAATATGGATTGGAACCTTACAGCACTTGTAGGAATAGGATTTGCTGCCGGTTTTATTAACACACTTGCCGGCGGCGGTTCTTTGCTTGCATTACCTTTTCTTATGTTTTTGGGCCTGCCGGCAAATATTGCTAACGGAACATTGCGTATTGCTATCTTGCTCCAAAATATCGTTGGTGTTTCAAGTTTTAAACAACAAAAAGTTTTTAATTTGAAAGAAGGCATTTGGTATTCAATACCTGCAGCGGGCGGAGCAATAATAGGAGCAATATTTGCCGTAAAAATTGAAAATCAGATAATGGAATACATAATAGGCGGTTTACTCGTGTTTATGTTTTTCTTCATTATTTTAAAACCTGATGCTTGGTTGAAATCTAAATCAACTGACATCAGCAAAAAACCCACGATTTTACAAATTATTATATTATTCTTTGTAGGCTTATACGGCGGTTTTATTCAAGCCGGAGTAGGCTTTTTTTTACTGGCGGCACTTGTTTTAGGCGTAGGACTTAACTTGGTTAAAGCAAATGCCGTTAAGGTTTTTATTGTTCTTATATATACTGTTTTTGCATTAGGTATTTTTATGTTCGACGGAACGGTCAATTATAAATACGGCTTTATTTTAGCAATAGGAAACATGACCGGTGCTTTTATTGCTTCTCGCTTTGCTGTAAGTTGGGGGTCTAAATTTGTTCGCTATATTTTATTAATTGTTTTATTAGGAACATCATTAGAAATTTTCGGTGTTTATGATTATTTATTTGCTTTACAATCTTGACACACAAATTTAAACATACAGTTCCTTCAGATTATTCAGAAAAAAAAAGAATTACTGATTATGCAATCGGATTATTTCCTAATTTATTAACAAAAAATGCTGTTAAAAAGGCAATAAAACGAAAACAATTATTCATTGACGGAAGAAATTGTGAAACAGGGACATTTTTAAATCCGGGACAAATCATTGAACTTAAATTTCATGAGATTTCTAAAAATAAGGTATTTAAATTAAAACTTGAAGTTCTTTTTGAAGACGAATACTTAGCAATAGTTTTTAAACCCGCAGGAATACCCGTAAGCGGTAATGCTTTTAAAACTTTAGAGAATGCTTTACTTTTTAACTTAAAACAGTCGAAACAAAAAGATGCACTTCTTTGTCCTTTGCCTGTACATCGGCTTGATAATCAAACATCAGGATTGGTTATTATTGCTAAAACAAGTGGTTCTCGCATTAAACTAGGACAACAGTTTGAGAAAAAGGAAGTTAAAAAGATTTATCATGCAGTTGTTATCGGAAAAACTCCCCGAAAAGGAAAAATAAATTTCCCGATTGCACAAAAAGATGCCTGCACAGAATTTGAATTAATTAAAACAGAACTTTCTTTAAGAAACGGTTTTTTATCACTAATTAAATTAATGCCGCAAACGGGTCGTACGCATCAATTAAGAATTCATTGCGAAGCAGCCGGTTTTCCCATTCTCGGAGACAAGTTATATTTCGGTAACAAAAAAGTTTTTAAAGGGAAAGGACTTTTTTTATCGGCAACAGAACTTGCTTTTAATCATCCTGTTACAAAAAAACAGTTAAGATTTGCTGTTTCGTACCCTAAAAAATTTGATTATATTCTGAACAGAGAGAATATGAGATTTAATGATTTTTCAAGTTCAAAAGTTTCTTAATTTCGTTAAGTTTGTTCAAAGCTTCCATAGGAGTCAGGTTGTTGATGTCGATATTTTTTATTTCATCTCGAACTTGGACTAAAACGGGGTCATCTAATTGAAAGAAACTCATTTGATAACCTTCACGATTTCCGGCTAAATCATCAACCTTCTCAATTAACTCTTCTTTTCGGTGAGATTGTTCAAGTTCTTCCAGTATTTTGTTTGCTCTGCTTACAATACTTCTCGGCATTCCGGCAAGTTTAGCTACATGAATACCAAAGCTGTGCTCGCTGCCGCCTTTCACTAATTTACGTAAAAAGATAATCTTTTGATTCACTTCTTTTACTGAGACATTAAAGTTTTTAATTCGTTCAAAAGACTTCTCCATTTCATTTAATTCATGATAATGCGTCGCAAATAAAGTCTTCGCTCTTGTTTTCGGATGCTCATGAATATATTCAACAATAGACCACGCAATAGAAATACCGTCGTAAGTGCTGGTTCCTCTGCCCAATTCATCAAAAAGAATTAAACTTCTTTCAGAAAGATTATTCAAGATACTGGAAGCTTCGTTCATCTCGACCATAAAAGTTGATTCGCCGGAAGAAATATTATCCGATGCACCGACACGCGTAAAAACTTTATCAACATAACCGATATCAGCACTTTCAGCAGGAACAAAACAACCGATTTGAGCCATGAGAACAATTAAAGCCGTTTGTCGTAACAAAGCAGATTTACCTGCCATATTCGGACCGGTTACAATGATAATTTGCTGTTTATCTGTATCCAGAAAAACATCGTTCGGAATATAAGGCTCATCAACAGGCAATTGCACTTCAATAACCGGATGCCGTCCTTGAATAATGTTCAGTTCATCGGAATCATTTACATTAGGTTTCACATAATTATTTTCCAAAGAAACATTAGCAAAAGCAGTTAATACATCTAATTTTGCGACAGATTGTGCAGTAGTCTGTATAACAGGAATATAATCAGCCAAACTGATTACTAAATCTTCAAATAATTTGCCTTCAAGAGCATGAATTTTATCTTCAGCACCGAGTATTTTTTCTTCGTATTCTTTTAATTCTTGATTAATGTATCGTTCAGAACTCACAAGAGTTTGTTTCCTTGTCCACTCTTCCGGAACCATATCTTTAAACCTGTTTCTGACTTCAAAATAGTAACCGAAAACATTATTAACCCCGATTTTTAAAGATGATATTCCTGTTTTAAGAGCTAATTCTTGTTTCATATTTTCAAGATAATCCTTTCCGGAATATGCAATTTTCCGGTATTCGTCTAATTCCTCAGAAACCCCGTTTTTAATCACATTTCCTTTTTGAATTGCCGTGGGCGGCTCTTCGTTAATTTCTCTTTCAATTCGGTCTCTTATATTTTCACAAGGATTCAGGCTGTCAGATATTTTTTTTAAATGTTTATTGTTTGAATTTTGGCAAATCTCTTTAATCTCTTCAACGGCGAATAAAGCATTTTTTAACTGAGCAACATCTCTCGGGCTTATTCTTTGAGAAGCAATTTTAGAGTTCATACGTTCTAAATCTCCGGTTTGCTTTATCAGTTTTGTTAGTTTTTCTTTAGTATCTTCTTGGCTTATAAAAAAATCAACTAAATCCAAACGTTCGTTTATAGCCGTTAAGTTTTTTAAAGGTAGAGCCAGCCATCGTTTCATTAATCTTGAACCGGGCGGCGAAACTGTTTTATCAATCACATCCAAGAGTGATTTTGCATCTTCACCGAATGAATTAAATAATTCAAGATTTCTTATGGTGAATTTATCTAACCAAACATATTTATCTTCCTCAATTCGAGAGATTCTTGTTATGTGCTTAATATTTCTGTGTTCGGTTAAATCGAGATATTGAAGAATTGCTCCGGCTGCAGTAATGCCGAAATCCATTCTTTCAACACCAAATCCTTTAAGGCTCTTTGTATCAAACTGTTTAAGCAAGCGTTCTTTTGACGTGCTTTCAGTAAATGCCCAATCTTCAAGCTTATAAGTATAATATTTTGTTCCGAAAAGTTCTCTGAATAATTCGTATTTGCTTCTTTCGTAAAGAACTTCTTTGGGAGCAAAGCTTGATAATAATTTATCAATATATTGATGATTTCCTTGTGCCAAATAAAACTCACCGGTTGATAAATCTAAAAAAGAAATACCTGCAATTTGTTTTTCTATATGAACCGATGCAAGAAAATTATTCTCCTTATGTTCCAGAATATGATCCCCGATTGCAACACCCGGTGTAACCAATTCTGTAACACCTCTTTTAACAATGTTTTTTGTTTTCTTAGGATCTTCAAGTTGTTCACAAATTGCAACCCTTTGCCCTGCACGAACTAATTTAGGAAGATATGTGTCAAGGGCATGGTAAGGGAATCCTGCAAGTTCAACATAGCTTGCTGCACCGTTTGCACGTTTTGTTAATGTAATTCCCAAAATTTCGGAAGCTTTTATTGCATCATCAGAAAAAGTTTCATAAAAATCACCTACACGAAACAATAATACAGCATCCGGATGTTTGGATTTAATTTGATTGTATTGTTTCATTAAAGGTGTTTCTACAACTTTTTTTGCCATAATTCTAATAAATTCTGAATTTACAAAACTAATAATTTAAACGATGTATTCTAAAAAAAGTAATTCCAAAATATTCAGATTTTATTTAATAAATGATTTTCATCACAAATAAAAAAAAGATATATGTTTAATAAAAGGAACAAATAATTTCATTATTAAGAAAATCACATCTACATTCGTGTAATAATTCAAATTAAATAATACTAAAATCAAAACAGAAATTATAACAAATGAATAAAATATTTCTTATAGGAGCCGGCTTATCTGCATCAACATTAATTAATTATTTATTAGATAACTCGGAAGAACATAATTGGAAGTTGCGTGTAGGCGATTTTTCTCTTGAAACTGCAAAGAAAAAAATTAAAGGACATAAAAATGCGGAAGCCATAAAGTTTGACATTTATGATGAAATGCAAAGAGATGAAGAAATAAAAAATGCCGATATTGTAATTTCTATGCTTCCGGCAAGAATGCATCATATGGTTGCCGAATATTGCATTAAGCATAAAAAAGATATGGTAACTGCTTCTTATGTATCTAAGGAATTAAAAGCAATGAAAGAAGATGTTGAAAAAAGCGGCATTTTAATTCTTAACGAAATAGGTGTTGACCCCGGGATTGACCATATGTCTGCCATGCAAGTAATTGACAGAATAAAAGAACAAGGCGGAAGAATTACTGCATTCCGCTCATACACAGGAGGTTTGGTTTCTCCTAAATATGACAATAACCCATGGAATTATAAGTTCACTTGGAATCCGAGGAATGTTGTTGTTGCAGGGCAAGGCAGTGCCGCTCAAATAATTGTAAACGGAAAATATAAATATATTCCCTATCACAGACTTTTTCAACGTATCAGCAGGACAGAGGTTTTGGATTACGGTGAATTTGAAATATATCCTAACAGAGATTCCTTGGCTTACAGAAAAGAATACGGTTTAGAAGATATTAAAACAATGATTAGGGGAACAATGCGAAGGCCCGGTTTTTCAAGAGCTTGGAATGTTTTTGTTCAACTCGGAGCAACTGACGATACTTATACTTTGGAGAACTCTGAGAATATGACATACAGAGAGTTTACAAATACCTTCTTGAAATTTGTTCCTGATTTAAGTGTTGAAGAAAAAATTTGTAAAGTTTTTAATATTGATGAAGACTCTTCAATAATGTATAGATTAAGATGGTTAGGAATTTTTAAAGACACAAAAATAGGATTAAAGAATGCAAGTCCGGCACAAATTCTTCAAAAAATATTAGTTGAAAAATGGGTATTTGGGGAACAAGATAAAGACATGATTGTAATGCAACATAAATTTCAATATGAACTGAACGGAAAGACAAAAGAAATTACATCATCATTAGTTGTTGAAGGAGAGGATAATACAAACACGGCAATGTCTGCAACCGTAGGTTTACCGGTAGGAATTGCTACAAAAATGATACTTACCGGAAAAATAAAAACAAAAGGTATTCAAATTCCGGTTATTAAATCTATTTATGAGCCTGTTTTGGAAGAACTTAGAAATTTTAAAATTAAATTTGAAGAAGAAGACAGGGAAATAATAAACTCTATTTAATTAAAAAAAAGATAAGATGTACGGAAGTTTAATATTGATATCCGTACATCTTTTTATTATTATTTTTCAGCCAAATCGTTTTTAATTTGTTCTGCTTTTTTTATTAAAGAAATAAATTCCTTTCTGTAAGCATTTTCGTCTTTTCCTTTGGATTCGGATGCTAATTTTAAAATTTGTTTAAACTTTAAATTTCCTTTAAATTGAGAATCTCTCAATAACATTCCAAAGCCTGCTACGGCTGCCGAAAATCTAAAATTATCGGTGGTTTTTTTTATATCCGCAGATAAATTTTTCACAATATGCTCAATTAAAATACTTTTTTCTTCTTTCGGTGGCTTATATCTGAATTTTAAAGTCATTAATTCATCATTAAATTCAGAACTAAGTATAGCAGCCTGTTGATATTTTAACTCATCTGATTTATTTACTTTTGTGTCAGAATCATACGGTATAATTTCATAAATTGCAGTAACAGTATGCCCGGGACCGAGTTCTCCTGCGTCTTTTGCATCATCATCAAAATCTTCTTTATTCAAAATTCTGTTTTCGTAGCCAATTAATCGATAAGCTTTTACATTTGCAGGATTAAATTCAATTTGAATTTTTACATCTTTTGCAATGGTAAACATATTGGCTCGCATTTCTTTTCCGAAAACTTTTTCTGCCTCTTTAATATTATCGATGTAGAAATAATTTCCGTTACCGGCATTGCTTATTTGCTCCATTCTTCCGTCTTTGTAATTCCCCATTCCGAAACCGAGAATTGTTAAATAAATATCATCTTTTCGTTTTTCTTCAATTAAATTAACCAAAGCTCCGGTTGATGAAGTTCCTACATTGAAATCACCGTCGGTTGCCAAAATAACACGATTATTCCCGTTTTCTATATATACTTTTTTTGCAATTTTGTATGCTAACTTAATTCCTGCTCCGCCGGCTGTTGAACCTCCGGCATTAAGTTTATTCAATGCTTTTCTGATTACATCTTTATTATATGCAGGCGTAGGAGGCAAGACTAAACCGGCAGCTCCGGCATATACAACAATTGACACATAATCTTTTCTGCCCATATTATCAATCAGTTTTAACAAAGATTTTTTTAATAGAGGTAATTTATTGCCGCTGCTCATAGAACCTGAAACATCAATTAAGAAAACAAAATTTGAAGGTTTCAAGTCGTTATAATCTAAACGTTTACCCTGAATTCCCACATGTAACAATTTATTTTCTTTATTCCACGGGCAATCCGAATATTCTGTGATAAATGAGAAGGGATGTTCTCCTTGAGGTTCCGGATAATCATAAGTAAAATAATTTATCATTTCCTCAATTCTTACTGCATCTTTCGGCGGAAGTTGCCCTGCATTTAAAAACCGTCTTACATTTGAATAAGAAGCATTATCCACATCAATTGAAAGTGTTGAAAGCGGATTTTCTTTTGTGTCTTTATATCCGTTTTCCGAAATACAGTCATATTCTTCGGTGTTGTGACTTTTCGGATTCTCAAGACCGGTATTCCCTCGTATAATTACATTATTAGCAGCTCCCGCATTAAACTTTTTATTTTTTCTTTTTTTGTTAATTCCTCCTATTGTTTGAACACAATATGATATCGGTCTGTTTATTTTTGATATTCCTGTTGCAGTAACAACAACCTCTTCAATACCAGCACTTGAAGGTTTTAAAGAAACATCTATTACATTTCTTCCGTTAATTTTTTCTTCAAGTGTTTCCATTCCTATATATGAAAAAATTAAAGTTTCAGAACCTACGGGTACTTCTATTGAATAAGTTCCGTTAACTAAAGTCATTGTTCCGACAGTTGTTCCTTTTACTAAAACACTTACACCCGGAAGTTCACTTCCTGTGTCATCAATTACTCTTCCTGTTACTGTTTTCTGAGCTTGCAATTGGTTTGCAATTAATAAAATTGCAATCAGACTAATCGTTAATTTTGTTTTCATAACTATACATTTTAATTGTTTTACTGTTATGACAAATTCAAAATTATTATACCCCTAAATTATTTATATAAAAAATCCGATGTTTTTACACCGGATTTTTTCTAAGGATTTATTGCAGATTAATAACCTCAGTAATATTTAAATAACAATTATTTATGTGTTTCAATAATTTTAACAGCTAAATCAGAATCAACATGAAAAAATGTATCTGCCTCTTCACCTTCCAGAATTAAGGTTTCTTCGGTAACTTCAATAATTTTTAATCCTTCATGCTCTCCGTATAAAAATGCTTGATTATTCGGACTGATATGCAATATACTTATTCCCTTTCCTTTTTCTTTCAGATTAACTAAGTCATTATAAATACCTCCGGGATTTTTAAACTTTAACATTAACTCTTGCACAACAACAGACATTCCTTTCTTTTTTGTTTCAATTACAGGTTTTTCCGTTAATTGTATTTCTTCAAATTTATATTTCGGGTCGTGTTTAATTTCAATAATTAACCCTGTTTTATCTTCATCTGTATCAAGAATATTTTCTGTTTTCATAAAGAAAACTCTGTGAGATTTCGGCTCTCGGTAAAAAGTCCTGAATAAAGTTTCAAAAAATGTTGTCATTATAAAATCATTTTAATAAAAAATAAAAACAAAATTATTCATTTTATTAAAATAAAAAACTAAAACTATTACTTTAATAAAAATGCAACTAAACATCTTTTTTTTCTCCTTTAATATAAAGGTATTATATTTGTAATAATCATGAAGCACATCTTATTTATATGCGTCTCAATGTTAGTCGGTTACATAGTTTCGTGTGATACTTCAAAAAATGTTGTTCACAATGAAGTTAATAATCCTGTTAGTCCTGAATTAAAAAAAAATGCATTCCTGAAATTTGAGAATGATACAATTTTTAGTTACAGTCCGAAGAAATCTTATGTTTTATGTCAAAAGTCTATACCTGAGAATAATATGAATCCTAATATTCTTACGGAATTTTTTGTTTATGATTTAACAAGCAAAAAAGTAATATATGAAGATAAAATATCAAGTTCTCATGTTTCTTGGTATTCTGATTATGAATTGCTGATTGTTCAACAAAAAGGAACTATAGTTTCGCCGGACGATTCAGGTAAAATATCTTATTTATATAATTTAAAATTATTAAAGAAAACAAGTAAAAAAGAAAAGGCAATTACCCGATAATCTATTTTATTAATCAAAAAACAAATAAAATGAAAAAAAGTTATTTACTATTAATAATCGCTGTAACAGGCATTTTGTCATATGTATTATTGTCAAAAAATAGTTATGATAAAGAAATAGCAAAATCTTATACAAAAGAGAAAAGTAATCAATTGGCAAAACATATTAAAGCAGATAAACCTGATATGTTTACTCAATTTT
Organism: Bacteroidales bacterium; assembly: GCA_021648725.1. Lineage (NCBI taxonomy): Bacteria > Pseudomonadati > Bacteroidota > Bacteroidia > Bacteroidales > Bacteroidales bacterium. The sequence goes on from JAKISF010000019.1 coordinate 14,697, forward strand.
TCAAAGACATAACAACAAAGATAGGCTACGAAAAATCAGGTTATAAAATGAGTTACAAAACGATTGAATACAAAAAAGCTTTAAACCGAGCAAAGAACCTTAACTTAAACAAAGTTTCTCTGCCTTGGATTCAAAGAGGTCCGGCAAATATAGGAGGACGTACACGAGCAATTATTGTAGACCCTGATGATGCAACCCATAACACTTGGTTTGCCGGTGCAGCTACAGGAGGAATATGGAAAACCACAGATGCAGGAAGTACTTGGACAAACTTATCCGGAGATATAACAAACCTATCTGTTAATACCTTAGTAATGGCCGAATCAAATACCAATATAATATATGCCGGTACCGGTGAAAGTTTTACAGGCAACGGATTTAAAGGAAACGGAGTATGGAAATCTACGGATAAAGGAGCAACTTGGAATCAACTATCAAGTACCGCTACAGACGAAAATTTCGCATATATTAACCGTTTAATTGTTAGCCCTGTTAATGAAAACATAGTTTTAGCAGCAACGCAAACAGGGATTTTTAAATCTGCCGACGGAGGTGCTTCATGGACAAATGTATATTCAAGTTCACCCGGTGTAGAAGACTTAACCGCAGATCCGACAAATTTCAACATTTTATTTGCAGGTGAAAATTCACGCGGTGTTTTACGTTCAACAGATGCAGGAAATACATGGCTGTTATCATCAAACGGAATAGGCTCAGGAAAACGATTTGAAGTTACGGTTTCAAATGTTGACAATAACTACGTATATACAAGTACAGAATTATCCTCAACAGAATCCAGTGTATATTTTTCAACCGATAACGGAATAAATTGGAAAAAATATAACGACCCTCAAAACTTCTTAGGAGGACAAGGTTGGTATGATAATACTATTACTGCACACCCTTACATTGCAGATGAGGTATTTGTAGGGGGCGTTGATATTTGGAAACTAAAGTTTAACGGCACAGAATCAACTTCAACACCTGAGATATTAGGTGCCTATACTGAAAACACAGACTTCTTATCATTTATTAATTTCGGAGGTGCATATCTTGACGGGGGAATGAGTTCCGATGAAGGGACTGACTTAGTTGCATCTGACTGGACTTCAATAGAAATTAGATTCGGACCGGGATTAACACAAAAAGCTCACAGATTTACGGTTCCTACAGGTTCAACCTCGGGTGTAGCCCCTTCAAGTTATACTTACGAAGATTATATTGATGTTCCTTTTCAAGTTTGGGATACAGACAACAACATACAATTAATGGTTTCTTTCAGAGACCAAGAAAATGACGGTGCCTTTAATTTATATGAACGTACGGGAGATGCTTATGGTGAACTCGGAAGAGAATATATCTTTGTAAATTCTGTTGCTTATAATACAACAACACCGGATGCAAATATTTCGACAGCAGGCGGACATCTTTACAAAAATTTATATATGTTTTGGCCTATATTAACCACAGGAGCAACATGGGATGCAGCAAATTTACCAAGTTCGAAAATTGTAGTTCAATATGGTAGTCTAACACTAATTACAGGTGTTAAAACAAGTATTGCAGATGCCTACGGAAACTACGGCGGTCCAAACGGTTACCTCCAAAGTTCAGGGTTCGGCACAACATCAATTCCGGGATTACATCCTGATCATCACAACATTACTATCATACCTACAGGAGATCCTAATTTTATTATGATTGACGGAAACGACGGAGGTTTCGGGGTTTCGTATGATAACGGTGTAACAATAGACCAAATCCCGAATAATTACATAACAACCCAGTTCTACGGAGCTGCAAAACATCCTTCGGCAAATGAATATTTCGGGGGAATGCAAGACAACGGGACATGGCAATCACCTTCCGGTGAGGATGCAACAAGCAATTCTGATTATTACTTCAGAATAGGTGGTGACGGTTTTGAATGTCTTTGGCACACAGAAAATCCGGACTTAATGCTCGGGAGTATATACTATAATAAGTTTTACCGTTCTTCAAACGGAGGATCTTCTTGGGCTTTAACAACAGGTATTACAACTGATGACGGACCTTTTATTTCAAAACTATCAGTATCAAAAGAAGAACCCAATACAGTATTTGCCGTAAGCAACTCAGGAGTATATAAATCTATTAACTTCGGACAATCTTGGAATAAAAAGATAATCTCAACTAATTGGGCAATAGACGGTACTGTTGCAAGTGCACATAATGTTGAAGTTTCACCGGCTAACGGTAAAATTGTTTGGGCAGGCGGCGGAATGGCCACGGACTACGGCTTACAAATGCAAGTTTCAACAGACTACGGTAATTCTTTTACAGCATTACCTGATTATAATATTGTTGATATGAACGCATATATAAGCGGAATTGCAACACATCCTATTGATAAAAATACAGCTTATGTCTTATTTTCATTAAGTGATAAACCTAAGATTCTCCGAACAACCGATTTAGGACAAACGTGGACAGACATTTCCGGTTTCGGAACAGGAAATGAAAGCACCAATGGTTTCCCTGATGTTGTAACACATTGTTTATTAGTTATGCCGCACGAACCTAACACAATATGGGCAGGAACCGATATCGGTTTATTTGAATCAACAGACAACGGAGTAAGCTGGCATATTGCAAACAACGGATTACCGCCTGTATCAATCTATGATATGCATATTTCAGGAAACCAGGTTGTTGTTGCAACACACGGAAGAGGTATTTGGACGGTTGATATTGCTGAAATCGATAATATTCCTTTTATTTCATCGTTCAGCTACATCGGAACAGGAGAATTAGAAGTTGTTTCTGATTTTCAAGTTTCGTATGACAGCGTTGAAGTATATATCAACAATGCAAAAGACACAACCCTGCAAAGTCCTGTTACAGGAACACATAATATTGTTATTGATATGAACCTTTCAGCCGGAACTTATACATCAAATATTATCGGCTATATTGGGGCACAACCGTATTATTCAAATATACTTGAACTTGTAACTTCCGGCATTAACTTATTATCAAAAGCAATTAAATCCATTAATGTCTATCCTAATCCGAGTTCTGACATTATAAACTTTGTAATTGATAATAAAGAAAGTAATCTTTCTGTAAGAATATACAATACAAAAGGGCAACTTGTTTTATACGAAGAAAGTGTCAGAAACAATCAAATTAACATATCAGGTTTAAGAAAAGGAACTTATATTATAAACATAAAAAGCAAGCAAGAAAATTACTCTCAGATAATTCAGAAAAACTGATAATTTGAATTATACAAAAGACAGCCCTAAATAAATAGGGTTGTCTTTTTATTAAGTTCTAATTTATCGGGAAGTTTTTCCACTTCATTTAACTATGTATTTTTATCACTTATAGAAAATAAATCAGTAAGCAATCAAACAGATTTTTATATTTAAAAAAAAGTGTTGTAGGAAGAAGAACGATTGATCAGTTAAACCCGGCAAGCAAATATCCGAAAAGAACATTAAAAGACACTGTCCCTAACGCACAGTAAGTAAACCTCGTGCCGTCTTACGGAAGTTCCTTTCTAACTTTTCTGTAATAAAAAAGGCTGCCTTCTCAGACAGCCTTCCATGCATAATTAAATATATATAAATATAAAGAAAGTCTAATTTTTAGTAATCTTCTTCATCGTCATCATTATTATCTGCACCATCCTTCATATTAAGGCGAAATGAAAGAGATATTTCATGGGTTTTTATTCCGTCAATTAAACCACCGAGAACAGTAGTAGAAAAATCATATCCGTAGCCTATTACAAAATTTTCATGTTGATATTTGAATAAAAATGCTAAACCGTCGTTAAGTCTGTACCAAGTACCGAAAGTAAGTTTACTGTAATCGAAATGATAATCAACATATAACCCTGCAGAAGCATATTCCTTTCCGCTTTGCGTTGCTAATATTAAATTAGGAGTAAACCCTATTTCATTGTTTAAAAGAACTTCTACTCCTCCGTGAAAAACATATTTCGGAGGTAAAATACCTGTATATCCGGTATAAGATTCATTCGGATTATTTAAATGATAACCCGAAACACCTATAAATGCATTTAAGTTATTATCTGCCTGAATATAGTTATCAGTGTACCATAATATTCCGAAACCGACTTCCGGATAACTCAATTTCTCATTCAAAATTAGTTCTCCGTTTGAGTTACCGGCATCAAATGAGCCTAAAACATATTGTTGGTCAAAAGTAAGAGAACTTACGTCTAAAGATTTCATAACATACCCGCCGTTAATAATAAGGGATAGATTACTATATTTTGAAATTTTAAGACCGTAACCTGCCGCCAAAGAAAAAGAGAAAGTTTCATAAGCACCTGAGTTATCCATAATAACATTTGTTCCTATATCAATTTTACCTTTTGAATCTTGTATAAATATAGGAGCCATTGCCGTAAAAGAAGAAGTTGTATAATAAGCATCTCCCACGGGTCCCCATTGGTTTCTGTGAGACAAAGAAACTTTCAAATCATTGTTCATTCCCATCAAAGCGGGATTTAACTGAAGCGGATTTTCATAAATCAATGTATATTTAAAATCTTGTGCATTTGCATTTAAATTAAAGAATAATGCAAGTACAAATATTATGTTAATATATTTCATGATATAATATTTAGTTTGTTTAATATTGTTTTATCTGATTAAATTAATTACTCCGCTGTCATCAATCGGTGTATCGTTTGTATCTACCCCTTTAATCTTAAACATATATGCACCTTCCGGCATTTCTTCGTTAGAGCCTTGTTTTTTTCCGTTCCATCCTTCATAAAAATTCTCAGAATAATAAACCAACTGCCCGGCTCGGTTAAAAATATATAATTCAAAATCTGTTATTCCTTCACCTCTGATGTAAAAAACATCATTTATTCCGTTACCGTCAGGTGTAAATGCGTTAGGAAACCAGTAAGACGGCTCAATAACGGTAATTTCAATATCATCAGTTTTTACACAACCGTAAATATCTGTTACGGAAACAGTATATACAGTAGTTTCGTCAGGACTTGCTATCGGATTAAAAACTGCCGAATTAGACAAACTGAAAGAAGGTGTCCAGATATACTGAACCCCGCCGGTTGCAATCAGCTGAATTTCAGAACCGGTTGTTATTGTATCATTTACTCCGGCATTTGCATCAGGTAAAGGATGTACAGTTACTAAAACATCGTCAAAAACAGGGTCGCAAATTCCGTCAGTTACGGTAAGTGTATATAAAGTTGTTGTATCTGCAGAAGAAATAGGATTAGGAATCAACTCATCGTCTAAACCTGCAACAGGAGACCAACTGTAAAGTTGTCCTTCTACCAAAGCTGCACCTATTTGAACTTCTTCTCCGAAACATATTTCAACATCATTCCCTGCATCAGAAATTAAGGGTGTTAACATTGTTACCAAAATAGTATCTGTTGCTTGACATCCTGTTGTTGCATCTGTTACTGATAAGATAAAGTTTGTTAATGATGCAACAGGACTTGCAACCGGATTCGATGAATAAGGCAAATCTAATACACTCGGCGGAAACCAACTGTATGAATAATTTGCTGTGGGGTCAGTTCCCAATTGCACACTTCTGTCGGCACAAATAGTAGTATCCTCACCGGCAAAAGCAATAGGCAGAGAGTAAATATCTATTGTTTGAGTTGTGGTAATTGAGCAAAAACCGTTTGATACAGTTAAAGTAACATTTTTTGTGCCGGGAGAACTGTAAATAATTCCCGTAGGATTTTGCAAAACAGAACTTGAAGGTGTTGCTCCCTCACCGAAGGTCCACATATATTCCAAAACAAGATCTCCTGTATAGGCAAAATCTACACCGACTTCGGGACATACGGGTGCCGTAGATGTAAATGTTACGGAAGGTTCAGGTGCAACATCAAGTTGTCTTTGTTTGTTGTCCCAACATGATCCTCCGTTACTAATTATTAATTCAACATTTTTTTGTCCCGGGGTTGAATAAACAACCGGAGGCGGATTTAATGCCGTTGAAGTCGCAGGAGTTGCTCCGGCTCCGAAATCCCAGGAAAAAGTAGTTCCTGACGGATATTCTGATATATTAATAAAATAAACAGGTGAATTTACACATGTGGGATCTTGACTTTCTTTAAAATCTGCGTTACATTGTGCAAAATTTTGAAAATTTATTCCCAGTAATATTCCTATTACCAGATAAAAGCTTTTCTTTTTCATAAAATTTTACTTTAAAAGTTAATAACTAAATTATTTAAATCTAAATTGCAGATTAGAATATTAAGTATATTTTACTGCAATCTAAAAACAAGATACCGTTTAAATAAAAAAGGTTGGAAAAATATGTTTAAAAAACATAAACAGCATTAAAATATATTCCGGTACTAAATGTTTTTGTTACGTCAAAATGAGCAGGAACCTCTGCCGTTCCTTTAAAGATATTATTTAACCCGTAATTAATGTCAATTCCGTAACCAAATTTAAAATGTTTGAAGTTTTCTGTTTGACCGACAGAAAATTTTAATCCGTAATCAATCTGCGTGTAGTTTTCAGCTGATTGAATCTGAATATCATTATATTTAACTGAATTATTAATGAGTTTTGCGAAATAAACTCCGAAATCGGCATTTAAGCTTGAATTTGATATTAATTTATAGTTCAGCAGACTTCTGTTATACGATAAACTGACTTTGGAATAATTAAGTTCAATTTCCTTATGAAGGAATTGCCCCTCTGTATAAATTCCGTAATTTTGTTTTATTTTTGAATTAAAAAAATACTCGCTTTTTAAAGAGCTTCTATTATTTAAGTAATACCCTAATAAAAGTCCTGTGTTATAACTGTAATCAGGGTCATCAGCTATTAAGCTGTTGGGAATAAATGCCTTTTTAGTTTCATTATTACTTATCCATGTATAGTTATAATTAACAACTGTGCCTATAAAAAATAATCCTCTTCGTTTTTTAATGTTATTACCGTTAAATGTAACAGTATTAACATTTAATAAATTTATTTTATTGAGTTTTTCAAGTTGCCTTAAAGTATCCGTAACAGGCATTAATGTATCAGAAGAAACTACATCCGGTATTAATTGATATTTAGCCGGGATTACAATATTTTCGGCAACACCGCCGAATTCATTAATATTTTCTTTTTTGGTTTCAAAATTCTGCTTAATGTATCTGTTTCTTACATCAGCGGTATTTTTTTTATTATTTGTTGTTTTATTAATTCTTCGGGTATAACTTTCTTCGGTAATAATGCTGTTGAAATTTGGATTATTTAAGGGTTCTGTTGTTAAAAACTCACTATTAGCACTGTTGCTTTCAACAAAATACTTATTCCCGTAATTTTTTCCCGTAATATCTTCATTTTTAAGAATAATATTATATAACCCTAATAAAAAAACGGAAGCCGTGATTACAAAACCTGCATTTCGCAACCTATATAAGAATGTAATAAAATTTAGTTTTCTTTTTATTCTGTACCAAACATTATCAATCGTAAGTTCTTTCTTTATATTATTCCAAACAGAATCAGGTGCTGTTGAATGTTGTTTTTGGTAACTGTCTTTAATTTTAAGGTCTAAAGAAATATCATCAGAAATATTTTGCCATAGTTCTTCCGGTGCAGTTTTATTCAAACTGTTATAGCTTTTTTTGATAATATCATCTATTTTGTTATACATTTAACTTATTCATAGATTCTTTTAATAAAAACCTTGCTCTGTTTAGTTGAGATTTAGAAGTTCCTTCGGTAATATTAAGTAAACTTGCTATTTCTCTATGTTTATACCCTTCAATTGCATATAATTTTAAGACGGTAGCTGCTCGTAACGGCAAATCATTTATTAATTCTATAATTTGTTTTGCATTAATTGTATCAATAATAATATCAATTGCAAATTCTTTGATTTTTTGATACTTTTTAACTTTTTCAATTTCTTTATTTTTCTTATTTAAGAATTTTAATGCCGTGTTAATTATGATTCTTCTTACCCACCCTTCGAAAGAGCCTTCAAACCTAAATTTATTCAAGTTCCTGAATACAGTAATAAAACCTTCCTGTAAAATATCACCGGCATCGCTTTCATTACCGACATATATTAAACATACATTGAACATTTTATCAGCATACCTTCTGTATAATATTTCTTGATACTCTCGTTTGTTTGCAATGCACTTTTTTATGAGTACCTTTTCCGAGATTGTATTTGGATCTATTTTTTTCAAATCGGACTTAACTGTATATTACTATTTTAACTGAATCTTTAATTCTGTTCACTACAATAGAATAAATATCTTCATTATTATCATAACTAATAAGAATTGTAGGCATAGGCCCTTTATAACCTGACACATCAGCTTCTTCTAACATTGTATCGGTTATAGTTTGAAACCAATAGTCGGGATTAATAATTATTTTAGCATTTGCAGGAAATTCAGAGTTAAAAACAATTGAAGAATTTTCGTTTTGTCCGGTTGCAATTATATTAAAATATTCTTTTAATAAGAACTCAAATCTTAACAAAAAAACTTCATTCCCTGCATTTGTATATTCACCTTCAATTAAAATACAAGGAGCCGGATAACTGTCTTTTGTATTTTTCATATCATCGGCATTTATAATTTTTAATGTCTCAAATGAAACTGATATTTTTGAATAAATACCCTGAGGAATTTGAAAGCTTAATTCGGGAATATTACTTGAACTGTTTGATATCATCTTTAAACCTTCGGGAAAAGTTTTAGAGAAAAAAACATCACTGCCCTCTTCTCTCTCCCCGTCAAAAGTAAAGTTATCAATAATCAGCTCTCCTCGTTTAATTAATAAACTGTTATTTATGTTTTTACTGTCATTAAGAACAAACTGAAAATTTAAATCAACCGGTACTTTTAAAATATTATTCCTATCACATGAGAAAAAAAGCAATAAAAACAAACCGGCAGAAAACAATATAGTTTTTCGTTTCATTAGTCTATAATTATTATTTACATAAATTAAAAAAGATAAAGCTAATCAATTTTTACAATATTAGAAATATTAAAAATACTCTATTTTTTATTAAGTAGAGTCATATTAACATAAAAAGGTTGGAAAATTCTTATAATTTTGTATCTTTGGTTGTATAAAAAAGATTCATGTAAAATTTTAAACTCCTCTTGAATAATCTTTTCAATAAAATATTAGGTAATCCGAATAATTACGAACTCAAACACAGAGTTGCTAACGCAGTAATATTAATCGGAATATTTTTAGGGATACAATCATCAATTTTTAATTACATTCTAGGATTACCTTTAATAACCGTTACAGCAACCATAGGTACATCTTTAATGCTGATTATCTCATATTGGCTGTCCAGAGCAAAAGGTTTGTTTGAATTAGCGGTTTATATTTCATTATTTGTCAGTCTTGCTATTTATACACCCGTAATGTGGATAGGAAACGGCGGCTCTTCCGGAGGTTTTCAATATTATATTTTCGTATATTTAACATTTGCAATTGCAGTAATAAACAGAAAAGCTGTAATTATTTCGGTTATATCTTTCGTAATTATTTTGTCAACACTGTTATTATTATATGAATATAAGTTTCCGGAAGAAATATTCAAATATCCGAGCCCCGAAGACCGCCTTCTTGACCTTATTATCAGTTTTGTAAGTGTATTAATAGGTGTTTCGGCATTATTTTATGTTTATACAAATCAATATAAAAAATCCATTTTAGAACTTAATGAAAAAAACTCGGAACTTGAAAAACAAGGGCAAATCCTTGAATTTCAGAATGAGCATATTAACGAAGGAATAAGTTATGCACATAAAATACAAAAAGCCGTGTTGCCTTCAATTGAAATTATTAAGAAATACAGTAAAGATCAGTTTATTATATACTTACCTAAAGAAAAAATCAGCGGAGATTTTTATTATTTTATAAAAAAAGAAGACCTGCTTGTTATTGCTGTTGCCGACAGTACAGGTCACGGAGTTCCCGGAGGTTTTATGTCGATGTTGGGAATTACGATGCTTGAGGAGGTTATAAACAGAGAAGACACCAAAAATGCGGCAGAAGTTTTAAATGCATTCAGAAATAAAATCATTATTTCTTTAGACCAAAAAAACACTAAATCCGTAACAAACGACGGTTTTGACATTACACTTTGTGTTATTAATACAAAAACTAAACAGCTTAATTACGCCGGTGCAAATTTACCTTTAACCGTAATTCGTAATAATAATGAAATGCAAATATATAATCCTGATAATATGCCGGTAGGAATATTTATTTCCATGCCGCCGTTCAAAAATCAATATATTGATTTACAGGAAGGCGATACTATATATTTGTTTACTGACGGCATTATTGACCAATTCGGAGGAAAGCGAAATAAAAAATTTACATTTAACAGACTTCAAGAGTTACTTATAAAAAACGCAGATCAACCTCTTTCCGTTCAAAAAGAAAGAATAAAAAAAGCTTTCAGAACTTGGAGGGGAAAGCACAAAAAAACAGATGACGTTCTTATCATAGGTTTAAAAGTTTTTTAAAACACAGTTAATGAAATTAATAAAATCTTTCGAAACAGATTTCTTCAAGTTTAATAATTTTTCAGAATTTGAAAATCTCAATCATTTTATTTCAACAAACATAAGAAAGGAAGCCGGTCAAATATTTAATGATTTTAATATAAGTTTAGAATCAAGGCATAATTATGAAAGGATTATTTCCGGCAGAAAATCATTATCAAAATCTGTTAATATCTCCCTTGAAAATTTTGTTATGCAAAATCAGGTTCACGGAAATAATATAAAAATTATCGAAGAAAAGCATAGAGGTAAAGGAGCTTATAATCACTCGGATGCAATTCAAAATAATGATGCAATGCTTACTAATATTCCGGGAATTTGCTTATTCCTTTTTGCTGCTGATTGCGTTCCGATATTATTTTATGACAGAAAAAATAAAGTTATAGGAGCTGCTCATGCCGGTTGGCAGGGAACAGTTAAAAAAATTGCAAGAAAAACTGTTTTAAAAATGCAAGAAGAATATAATTCCTCTGTAAACGATATAATTATCGGTATCGGCCCTTCAATAAGCGTTAAAAACTACGAAATCGGCGAAAATGTTTTAAATGAAGGAGAAAAAGCATTCGGAACAATTGAAAACTATTTTCAATTTAATAAAAATACGGGTAAGTATCATTTTGATTTGTGGTATGCAAATAAACAACAACTTATTGAAGTCGGAATAAAATCTGAAAATATTGAAATATCAGAATTATGTACTTTTGATAATCCGGATATTTTCTTTTCGGCAAGAAAAAAAGATACCGGCAGGTTTGGTGCCGGTATAATGCTTTTTTAAATGTGTTTTATTCCGCTTCCAAATTAAATCCCCATTTTGCTGCAAATTCATCTTGAGCTTGTGTAAATTTATCATGTGCAGGGAAATATTTATCATCAATTAATTTAAAAAGTTCTTCTGAACGTGCTTGATCTTCATCTGTATAATTTCCGGCATCTCTTTCGGCATATATTTCATATTGTTCTTTATATTCATCGTTAATTTGAGATTCAAATATTTTAAATAATGCCGTACACTCATCAACAAATTTAGAATCACCGTCAAAACTTCCAATCTCGTTAAGCTTTTTTATTGATTTTTCAACTTGAGTTTTTGCGGCATCTAATGCTGTTTTGATTTGTTGCGAATCATAAGTCGTTACAGCATCATCCAAATCATTAATTTTATCTATTACGTCTAATTGTTCTGCAATAATTTCATCATTATAGTTTATTGCATCTTCTGTTGTTGGCCCGCATTGAGAGAATAACAATACAAACATAAATCCTAATGTGTAAATTCCGATTTTTTTCATTTATTATACTTTTTTAATTAATTAAATTAGATATCTATACAAAGATAGGTAAAAAAGAAATAACTCAATAAAGAAATTGTTCCTTTTAAATTGTGTTAAAGAAAATAATATTAAATTATTATTTATTTAGAGAATTAACTCTGTCAATATCGTTTTTAATCTTATTTACTACATGTTCGTATGTATAAAGAAAACTTTCTTCAATTCCGGCAACTTTTTCATCTGATTTTAATATTTCTTCTTCAAGTTCTTTAATTTTAATTTTGCTTTCTTCAATAATATTTTTCAACTCAATAATACTGTTGCTTTTTTCTTTTATTGCTTCGTTTAACTTCGTAATCCTTTTTTTATCGGCATTAATGCTTCCTTTTATTTTATTTTCAAATGCTGTGTAGAACTTTCGTTTTTCATTTTCAAGAACCTCAAGGTAATATCTTGCACTGTCTATTACTTTTCCCTTTGTTAATCCTTTTGTTGAAAGAGCTGCCAGTGCTGTTTTTAACTTATCGTCTTCACTAAGAGAAATATCTTTCATTGCTTCAACTGCTTTGGTTAATTCATAATAATCTTCACCCGGAAGATTTGCCTTATCCATTGCATTATGTAAAGTTTCTAAGATTTTAGGATTTATTGCTTTTTCGTTTTTTATATTTTGCTCCATAATTAGTTTAAGATAATTCTGCCGATTATATTGTCTTTTTCGGAAAGGGTATATATTAAAGTATCTTTTTTATTTATTTCTACAATCGTATCAGATGTTTGAATTCTTAACGAACTGTCATTTTTAGTGATATATAAATCAATTGTATCTTTTATTATGTAAGTTTCACTCACATCTTCTTGCATAACCGAATCAGGTATAACATCTGAGGGTACCGTATCTTTCTGTTGGAAAAAGTTCATTCCGGCAATTTCATTTTTATGTAAATAAATATATCTTGCTCCTAAAAAAATAAGACCTAAAATAACAATTTTGGCAAAAGGAGTAAGTTTAGTTCGTCTTTTCATTTATATTGATTTTATTCAAATAAAGTAGAGTAATCCGAAAGATTCTCAATTTCTTTTTCTTCAATTTCTAATTTTACTAAATCTTTTTCTTTCGGTTCGTTAAATAAAAATGAATTTCCTTCTTTTTCGAGTTTCTCTAAAATTTCAAGTCCTTCTTGTTCATAAACACCGTTTTGCAAATCAATACTGTCAATAAAACTTCCCGACAATTCAATAAAACGCTCCATTTCACCAATTTTAGTGTGAATTTCTTCTACAACTGTTTCGGTAGCCATATCAAAAATCATTTTTTTATCAGGGTCACCTTGAATAATATTCATTGCTCTTTTCATTGCAGAATGACTTGTTTTAATAGCTTTTAATTCTTGTTTTCTCATTCTTACGTCATTATCTGTATCTTGTATTAAATAGCCGGAATTTATATATATTTTATTCAAAACCTTATAAAGAATTTGCATTTTTCCTAATAATTGACTGTATCTTGCATTTGATTCTTTAAGTCTTCCGTATTGCCTTGTATTAATTGTAAGCAGCTCATTTTTCCCTTGTTTTTTTGCTTGTTCTGCAAGTTTTAAGCTGTGATCCATTTCTCTTTTATTCTTAACCATCGTAGTTTTAAGCTGAGAAATTTGACCTTTTAATTTAGAAATATGTGTATTCATCTTTTTCATATTCTTTTTTAGATATTCCACATAATTTTCCAAAATCTTTATCGGGTCAATCTGAACAAACAGTTTTGTTATCCAACGCATAACCCCTTTATACATATACCAAGCAAGATTTCTGACTTTTTTATCAAGAATTATATATAAAAGTGCCGCAACAACTGCTACTAATGCAATTGTACTGATTGTACCGGCTAATAAACTTTGGATAAACGCAAAAATGGGAACATGATAAACAGCAATAACTGCAATACCTGCTATTAAAAATAAAGCTCCGAGCTTTCCTTCGGGTCTTTTCCAAAATGATTTACCTTTTATTGGTCCTATTTGTTCTGTCATTTTATTTTTTTTTGTATAACTCTACAAATATAATTAAAAAAAGGAAAATTTAAATTTGAAATAATTAAAATGTGTTTATTTCTCAAATCTTAGAGCAACTTTATCCAAACTTTCGTTTGAACCTACAACAGTAATAATATCTCCAAGCCGTAAACGTGTGTATCCGTGAGATAAAACTACATTGTCTTTTCTTTTAATAGATAATATCAAAATATCACACGGAAGTTGTAGTTCTCTTAATGTTAACCCGTGTATGTCTTTATTCGTAATTTCTATGTCAATCGTATCTTGATTTTCTTCAGTTCCGAGAAGTAACGATGCAGCAACCGGTGAGCGAACAAGGTGGTCAAGCAAACTTACAATTGCTGTTGAAGGTTCAACAATAAGAACTCCGAGTTCATGAAATTTGTCAAAATTATTTCTGTCATTCAGTCTCACTACAACATCTTTTGTTCCGAGATGTTCATATGCAATTTCACATATTTTTAGATTCTCCTTATCCGTTTTCATTGTTACTATTGCTTCGGCTTTTTCAGCCTGTAAACTCTTCATTGTTTCTAATGAAAAATCTTTAATTTGTATTATATCTAACTTGCTGTCAGCATATTGACTTATATCTTTTCTTCTTGTAGCAATTTTCACTTCCCAGTTATGATTAATTAATTGCCTTGCTAATGCAGTTGCTTGGTCTTCCAAACCAAATATAATTGCATCTCTGTTACCGTCAAATTCATGTGCTTCTGATTTAGTATGACTTTCTCCAACCCAATGCAAAACCCACTTGAATAAGGGCGGACCTATAAATTGATTCATAATAATAACAGAAATTAATACTGTTGCTACTTCAGTTCCCCAATTTGTAAATTCAGCAGCTATAACAGTTACCAACCCTAAACCTACGCCGGCTTGCGTAACATAAGGCATCCAACCGAACTTCCAGTATTTAAAAGGATCTCCGCCGGCTTTACCTCCGATATAAGAACCTATAATCATTGTAAATAAACGTATAAAAAAGAATATAAGAGCAATAAGCCAAGAGTCAATTAATACATCAATTGAAACAGAAGCTCCTGTTAAAGTAAAAAACACTACATAAACCGCGACTTCCGAATCTCTCAGAACCTTATGAAACTCTTCTTTATATTTTGTATAATTAATAACTGCAAAGCCTGCAATTATACTAATCAGAAGAGGTTCAAGATAGAACTCAAAGTTAAAAAGAATGTCAGAATAATGCTTCGTCAATTTTGAGAATAAAAAAATACCGTAGCCTATAATCAAAACAATTACAGCTTTATACTTAATACTTATTTTCAGAGATAATGCAAAAGCTATAATTTTACTGAAAATAATTCCTAATCCGACAGAAATTAATATTTCAAACAACAATAAAAATATTAAGAAAATACTAAATTTTTCACCTGCAATTAATGTTTTTGAAATAGAAAATGTTAATGCAAACAATATAATAACTAAAACATCTTTCACAACAGTAACACCCATAACAGTTTGTGTGAAAGGTCCTTTTGCTCGCATCTCACTTATTACCGCAATAGCTGATGCCGGTGATCTGGCTACAAAAATTGTTGAAATTAACATTGAAACCGAAAACCTCACATTGAAACTCATCTCTTTCATAAACGGAATATAGTCGGCAATAAAAAGGATAATGACCGTACTTAATAAAAATGTAACAACTAATTGACCGAATGTCATCCATGATATACTTTTATATCGACTTCTTAATTCTTTAAGATATAATTCGGCACCGGCAGCAAAAGCAATAAATGCGAGAGAAATATCATTTATAAATCCTAAATTTACTACAGCATCTTTTTTAATTAAATCTAAAATAAAAGGTCCTGCAATTATTCCTGCAATCAAGAAGCCTGTAATTTGGGGTAGTTTAATTTTAACAAAAAAACCGGATATTTGCTTTGATGCAAGTGCAATAAAGATAAAAGATATTGTAAATATAATAATTTCGGTCATTTTTTGTTACTTTTACATACCATAAATAAATTGCCTAAATATATAACTTTTGGCATATATAAAAAAGATTAATAAAACTATGAAAACAATTTTAGTTAAAGTATTTATAATCTCATTTTTATTTAACATTATCAATACCGATATTAATGCACAAGTAAAACGTGCTCCCGTAAAAACGAGAATATTATTCATTTTTGATGAATCAAACAGCATGACGGCAAACTGGGAAAGTGCGAAAAAAATAGATGTTGCCAGAGATTTGTTAATAAAGATGGTAGACAGCCTTAAAACTATTGAAAATGTTGAGTTAGCATTAAGAATGTACGGACATCAAAGCCCGGTTCCTCCGCAAGATTGCAGCGATACACGGCTCGAAGTTCCTTTTATGTCTAATAATGCCGAAAAAATTAAACACAAACTAAGAACTACAAAGCCAAAAGGAACAACACCCATTGCTCGTTCACTTGAAGAATGCGGAGATGACTTTCCGCCATGCAATAATTGCAGAAATATCATTATTTTAATTACAGACGGTATTGAAGCTTGCAGCGGTGATCCTTGCAAAATTGCATTAACACTTCAAAACAAAGGCATTACAATAAAACCTTTTATTATCGGAATAGGGCTTGATGTAAAGTTTAAAGATGCTTTTGAATGTATAGGCGAATTTTATAACGCAACAGATGAAGGGCAATTTAAAATTATAATGAAAGATGTTGTTCATAAATCATTAAACGGAACAACTGCCGAAATTGATTTGCTGAATGCTGCCGGTAAACCGAAAGAAACTAATGTGAATGTTACTTTATTCAATAAAAAAACAGGGAAAATTTTCAATAATTTTATACATACATTAAATTACAAAGGAAACCCCGATACATTAAGTTTACCCGCAAGCATAACTTACAATTTAAAAGTCCATACTATTCCGCCTGTTATTAAAGAGAACATTGTTTTAAAAGAAGGAAAACACAACAAAATTATTGCAAAAACACCACAAGGAAAATTAAATATAATCCAAGAACACGGTCTTGAATTAAAAGGAATTAAATGTATAGTAAGAAAATCAGGAAGTATGCAAACTATTAATATTCAGAATGCTTTTGAACCCGAAAAATACCTTACCGGAAAATATGATCTCGAAATTCTGACTCATCCGCGAACATATTTAAAAGGTATAGAAATTGTACAAAGCAAAACTAAAACAATAAAACTAAAACAACCCGGGCTTGTAAATCTTTATTTCCCGTCGAAAGGATACGGAGGAATATATAAAGTTTCAAAAGGAGATGTTAATTTAATAATGAATCTTAATCATATCAACAGAAAAAATATTTATTTACAACCGGGACATTATATTGCGGTTTTCAGACCGGAAGGAGTAAAAATGACAACTCTTTCAAAAGAAAAACACTTTATTATTAAATCAGGTCATTCAATTAATGTAAGTTTAAATTAATTTATAATTTTTAACATTGTTTTAAATTTAATGAACAAAAAAAGAAAAAAATTATTCCCCTTATTTCTGTTTTTACTGATACCGATAATTTGGTTTACAGTTTTAAACAAACCAAAAGATAATATATCTAAAAGATTTATTATTGACAATGTTTCAAACGTATATTCAATAAAAATTAAGAATAAGCAAAAAAGCATTACAATAAAGAGAAAAGAAAATACTGACGATTGGTTTATTAATGATAAATACGAAGCTGAAAAGAAAGTTATAAAAAAATTATTTCAAGCTTTTACAGAGGTGAAAATTAACAAACCCGTTCCGAAAGAAAAAATTGACTCCGTAAAAAATGTATTAATAAAATCCGGAAAAACAATTACAGTTTATGATAATAACAACGAAATAATTAAAGAATGGCATATTGCCGATTTTGAAAAAGCAGCCGAAGGCACATATATAATTTCCGACTTTAAAGAACTTCCCTACATCGTTTCAATTCCCGGCTTAGAAAAAGATTTAAACAGAAGATACAATTTGCATCCTCTATACTGGATAAATCCTGAAATATTCTCATATAAACCGCACGAAATAACAGAAATTGAAATAAAATATTCCGACAAATCTAAAACTTCATATAAAATTGAAATTAACAACCAAACAAGTAAATTGTATTCATATTCAGAACAAAAATACCTCGATAATATAAAAAATAATAAAATCGGAAGTTACTTAAGTTATTTTATGAACGTTAAATTCTCAGATTTTAATGTCTTAAGCAAACAAGAAAGTGACTCCTTAAAAAATATAAACGCAAACTTTACGATTACGGTTAAAGATATATACAACGGAACAAAAACAGTTGAACTGTATAAAATTAAACTAAACTCGGAAATTGACGAATACGACTTTAATAAACTCTACGCAATAATTAATAATGAAGACATAGTTATAGTAAAATATTATGATATTGATCTGATTTTAAAAGATATAAACTATTTCATAAAATAAGTAAATACAATATGACAAAATCAATGACCGGCTACGGCAAGATTACTGAAATATTTGAAACCGCAAAAATTACCGTTGAAATAAAAACATTAAACAGCAAAAATTTTAATCCTTACATTAAAATACCTGAAGCTTATAATGAAAAAGAAGCTGAAATAAAAAATCTGTTATACAATTCTCTTGAAGGAGGCAAAATAAGTTTTAATTTAACTGTTGAAAACGAAAATCAAAACAGTACACAACTTAATAAAACTGTAATAAATAAATATTATCAAGAACTTTCCGATATTGCAAAATCAAATAACCTGAACCCCGAAAAAGAAAATATATTTCAAGCAATTTTAAGTTTACCGGATGTTCTGAAAAATACAGAACAAGATATTGATAAAAATATCTGGAATGAAATAAAGGAAACTATAAAAAAAACTATTTCAGATTTAGACAAATTCAGGAAACAAGAAGGTAAAGCTTTAGAAAAAGATATACTTGAAAAAGTTAAAAATATTGAGCAACTTATTCCCGAAGTTGAAAAATATGAAGACGAGCGAATTGAAACAACCTCAAAAAGAATAAAAGCAAAACTGAATGATTTCCTTAACGGAGATGACCAAAATAAAGACCGGTTTGAACAAGAAATTATTTATTATCTTGATAAATTTGATTTAAACGAAGAAAAAACAAGGCTTAAAAATCATTGCAAATATTTTTACGAAACAATTAAACTTAATGAACCCATAGGCACAAAGTTGGGATTTATCACACAAGAAATGGGAAGAGAAATTAATACAATAGGCTCAAAGGCAAATCATTCCGAAATTCAAAAAATAGTTGTAAACATGAAAGATAATCTCGGAAAAATGAAAGAACAACTTTTAAATGTATTATAATTTGTAACACATAATTTTTCAGAAAGTGAAATCAAAATTAATTATCATATTAATATCAATTGTAACAATAACTTCTTGCATAACTCAAAAGCCGAAAGAAGGAACAAAAACAGGTGCATCAAAATATAATCCTGCAAGTTATGTTTTACATCCGCAGTTTAAAGTATTTCATGAAACCGACAGTTATTCAAAACTTTATATAAAACTTTTCACAAAAGAATTAAGATTCAGCAGCACAAACGAACAAAGAATTAATCAAGCAACAGTAAAAGTAAAATACAAAATAATACCTTCCGTAAGAAGCAAAACCATACTTGACAGTGCACAAACCTCAATAAAAATAAAAAAAGTAAAAAATCAAACAAGTGTAATAAGCTTTTTTAAAATAAAAAACATTAATGCCGAACAATACATAATTGAAATAAAACTTGTTGATTTATACGGAAATAAAAAAAGCCTTTCATACATAACAATTAATAAATCCGACGACGGAAACGAACAATATTATTTAAGCCTTAAAGCAAAAAATCAAAAACCTATTTTTACGGAATATTTCAAATCATCTGATACACTGCATATTAAAAGCAAAAACACAAATATTAAACAAATGTCTGTTGTATATTACAAAACCCGTTTTAAAAATGCCGAAAAACCTTTTGTAATAACCGAACCGGCAGCTCTTAATTCTAATCCCGACTCAAGTTGGAATATTCCCGTGAAAACTTGGAAAGCAGAATTTACCGGAAAAAAAACCGGCATATACATAATTCGAGCAGATACGGCAAAAATAAAAGGAATGTTAAAAGTGCAATTTGAAACTGAATATCCGATTATTTCAAAATCAATAAAAATGCTTGATGCTCTTCAATATTTACTGACAGAAGAAGAGTTTGAAAAGATGCAAAATTCCGACAATAAAAAATTGAGCATCGATAACTTCTGGATTAAAACAACAGGAAGCAAAGAACGAGCAAGAGAACTTATAAAAATTTGGTACAACAGAGCAACATATTCAAATTATTATTTTACATCGTATAAAGAAGGCAGAAAAACAGACAGAGGCATGATTTATATGCTGTTCGGTCCGCCTGATGACATACAATATTTTGATGATGCCGAAAAATGGATTTACATTGATACAAAAGAAGATACAAAATTAAACTTCGTTTTTGTAAAACAAATAAATTCAATTTCAAATAATGATTACACTTTAATCAGAGAAAGCAAATATCAAGTCTATTGGAATAAAGCCGTAAAATATTGGCGTGCAGGAAAAGTTTACCGATATTAGCTTGTAATTATAAAGTTAAAAGTTTGAAAACTGAATTAATAATAACCGCCGACAAATCCCCTACTCTATACGTTCCGGAACTTAATGAACATTATCATTCTGTTAACGGTGCGTTACAAGAATCAATGCACATTTTTATTAATGCAGGCTTAAAGCAAATTAAGAAAAAAACAATTAATATTTTAGAAATAGGTTTCGGAACCGGTTTAAATGCTGTTTTAACTCTTACGGAAAATATAAAGTTGAAAAAAGAAATTTATTACGAAACAATTGAAAAATACCCCTTAAAAAAAGAAATATTAAACAATTTGCAAGAAACTGATATTTTTAGTTCAACCGTTGCAAATCAAATTTTGAAAGCCGTTTGGGAAAAAGAAATAAATATCTCAGATAACTTCAAATTAAAAAAACTACAAATTGATTTACTTGAATATAAACCGAAAAATAAATACGATTTAATTTATTTCGATGCTTTTTCGCCCCAAAAACAGCCCAAGCTTTGGACAAAAAAAATCTTCTCAAAACTTTACAAAGCTACAAAGCAAAACGGTATTCTCACAACTTATTCATCAAAAGGAACTGTTAAACAAGCATTACGAAATGCAGGATACACAGTAAAACGACTTCCCGGTCCGGCAGGAAAAAGACACATGGTACAAGCAATTAAAACATAACACACAATCCTCCCCGTTTCAACTTTTTACTTTCTACTTTTATCTTCCGACTTATAACTCTCAGGATTAACAGCTTTTACCGTCCAATTTTTCAAAAAACCTTTAAACTTTTCTCTGTCATAGCTTCCTTTACCGTCTTCCAAATACCACGAATTTTGTGTATGCAATCTTTTTCCGTTTGCATCAGCAATAACGATTACAGGAAAACCGAAACGTTGCGGAAAATCTAATTGCTCAAAAAGTTGATGTTTGTTTTTAGGGTTATAATTTACGTTAATTACAACATAATCAGCCTTTATCATTGAATCCAGATCAGCATCATTCTTATAAAAATCATGAAACTTATAACACCACGGACACCAATTCCCGCCAATTTGAACCATTACGTGCTTCCCTTCATTTTTTGCAGCTTTTATTGCTGCATCAAATTGCTCATTAGGGTTTGCATCAACATCATATAACTTTTCCTTTTGAGAAAAAGATGTCGAATACATAAAAAACAAAACTAAAACTACGCCTAATAATTGTTTCATAATTGCGGGTATTTAAATTTTAATTTTCAACTTATATATGTTTTCAAACAACCGCAATAATACCATTATTTTCAAAATAAATAAGATTTTTGTTAATTAAAATCATTCTAAATTTTTACGGCTTTTGCCTAAGCAGAAACAATATTTATATATTTGACAAAAATAATTAATTATGCTTGAACATATTCTTTTCATTGTCGCAACTGTTGTTGCATTCGGTATTTTAGCTTGGAGCTTTTCCAAAATTTTCAGAATAATTAAACTTTTAAAAAAACCTTATTCAGTTAAAAATATAGGTGAACGCTTAAACCGAGTTTTAAAAGTTGTAATCGGTCAAAACAAAATTATGCGACTTCCTATTGTAGGATTTATGCATGCTCTTGTATTTTGGGGCTTCCTTTTAATAACATTCGGCTCAGGCGAAATGGTTATAGACGGTATTCTCGGTTTTCCTTTTGATGAAAACCTTGCAAACGACAGAATTTTCTCTTTTCTGGGAGTTATTTATAATATTTTAATTGCAGGAGGCGATATTTTTGCTTGGATAATAGCATTTTTAATAGTTGTCTTTTTAATAAGACGTAACTTTATGAAAATTAAGCGTTTCACAGGAAAAGAAATGCGACACAGAGACCATAAAGATGCATCATTTGCACTTGTTCTGATTTTATTATTAATGTTAAGTTTAATCGGAATGAATGCCGGTTATATAGTAAACGCAGGAGCACAGGCAAAAGGTATTTTTCCCGTAAGTTCATTAATTTCAAACTGGATTCCTTTAAGTTCAGCACACAGCATTGAACTGATTATGTGGTGGACACATATTTTATTGATATTTATTTTTGCGAATTATTTGCCTTATTCAAAACATTTTCATGTATTTATGTCAATTCCTAATGTGTATTTTTCAAGAACAGAACCTTACACAAAAATGAGCACAATGGAAAATGTAACAAATGAAGTAAAATTAATGATGGATCCGAATGCAGAAATTACTCCTATAGATGATACTGCCGAACCCGACCGTTTCGGATTAAAAGATGTGCAAGACGGCACTTGGAAAAATTACATAGATTCGTTGGCATGTACACAATGCGGAAGATGTACTTCTGTTTGTCCGGCAAACTTAACAGGAAAATCATTATCTCCTCGAAAAGTTGTTTTGGATTACCGCAGACGTATGGAAGAAAAAATGAAAGGCTTGCTGAAAGAAGGAAAAACTTATGATGACAAAAAATCATTATATCCTGATTATACAACTTACGAAGAACTTTGGGCATGTACAACTTGTAATGCTTGTGCACAAGAATGTCCCGTAAGCATCGACCATCCGTCAATGATATTGGAAATGCGTCGCTATATCTTCTTGGAAGAATCTGCAGCACCTTCCTTAATAAATGCAATGTCAACAAATATTGAAAATAACGGTGCTCCGTGGAAGTATTCCGCTGCCGATCGTTTCAACTGGGCTGACAATTTAAAAATTACCGAAAACGGTGAAGAAAAAGAAGTTAAAGTTCCTTTAATGTCTAAAAAAATTACTGAAGGAAAAACTCCGGAATATTTATTTTGGGTAGGTTCGGCCGGAAGTTATGATGAAGGCGGTATTGAAATAAGCAGAAACTTCGCTAAAATACTTGACTATGCAAAAGTAGATTATGCTTGCCTCGGAACAGAAGAAACCGACTCGGGAGATAATGCAAAACGTGCCGGCAATGAATTTCTTGCTCAAATGCAAGCAATGGTGAATATCGAACTTATGAACGGGTATGAAGTTAAAAAAATTGTTACTTGCGACCCGCACGATTACAACACTTTAAAAAATGAATACTCTGAACTGGGAGGAAAATATGAAGTAATACATCATACACAAATGATTCAAGACTTAATAAAATCCGGAAAAATAAAAATGTCCTCAGGGCAACTGAAAGATAAAAATATAACCTTCCACGATCCTTGCTATTTAGGAAGAGGTAACGGAGAATACAATGCACCGCGCTTTATCTTAAACCAAACAAGTAACATAACCGAGATGAAACGAAATAAAAGCCGTTCGTTATGTTGCGGTGCCGGCGGAACACAAATGTTTAAAGAAGCCGAAAAAGGTAATAAGGAGGTTTATGAATTAAGAACCGAAGATGCACTTGAAACCGGATGCAACTTAATTGCAACTGCTTGCCCGATGTGTATGACAATGATGAAAGACGGGGTTAAAATGCTTGATAAAGAAAAAGATGTTGAAGTTATGGACATTGCCGAAATTGTTGTGAAAAATTTAGGAATTTAATTGTTTTTTTAAGTTTCTTTTTATTATTGTCGGTGTTACATTAAGCAACACCGACAATTTATTTTATTATGTATCTTTCAAAAAAATTACTGCCGTTTTTCAAAACAAACAAAGGATAAATTAATATCTTTGCTAATCTTATTTTTCCTCATTCCTCAAATATCTTTAAATGAACAAAAAAATATTAATTATCATAACTTTCCTTTTTCTGATAAATACAATTTCATTTTCGCAAGAAGGGCATTTTTATCTCAATCATTACGATGAGGATGAAGCTTATACAGATTCTAAAGTAAAGAGCATTGCTTTTGACGATTACTCATCGGTATTACTTGCAAACAAAAAAGGCGTTGCAATATTTAACGGAACAACATGGAGGCGTGTGCAAAATATTCCGACAAATGTTTTAGTTCTTAAAACTGACACTACTTCACAAATTATATATACAGGTTTAAAAGATGAATTCGGCTACATTTTAAAAGACAGTTTAGGAATTTATAAATATAAACAGCTGAAACAATTAAACGAAGATGCCGGAGAATTTAATCAAATTATTTTAACCGGTGAAGAAGTAATTTTTTACAGTAATAAGAGCATTTTTATTGTTAATAAAAAGAATATCTCCGATATTAAACAATTAAAAAATAATGAAGGAGATGAATACAGCGGTATTCTTATAAGAAAAAACAAAATATACATTAACGTAAAGCATAAAGGAGTATGTACATTTGACGGAGAATCTATTAATTTACACCAAGACGGGAAAAAATTTAAAAACAGCAATATTTTATTCTATACAACTTTCAATAAAATAAACATTCTTATAGGAACTAATGAAAATAAACTGTATCTTTTTAACGGCAAAGAGTTTAAACAGTATTCAAAAAACACACAAGTAAGAAGCTTTCTGAAAGAAAATATCCTTTCAAACGGAATTGATTTCTCTCAAAAAGACTTTGTATTAAGTACACTTACCGGAGGCTGCGTTATTATTGACAAAATTTACGGAAAAATTAAACATAACATCAATTACATGACCGGTTTGCCGGATGACGAAATTTATGCCGTAGCAATCGATAAAAACAATGCTCTTTGGATTGCACACGAACACGGTCTGAGCAGCCTTGACCCCGATTTAAAAATTAAAGATTATTCCTCTTATCCCGGAATTTACGGAAACATAAATGATGTTCTGATAAAGGAAGACTGTCTTTATGCCGCATCGAACAACGGAGTATATCAATTAAAAGAACTTACCGATGTTAAGGAAAAACAAATTATTGTAAAAGAAAAAGCAAAATACGGTTATAAATTTGTTCCTAAAATTACTTATATAACACAATCAATAGGCTATTCATTTGTTCCCGTTAAAAATATTTCTGATAAATGTAAACAATTGTTAGAATTTAATAACAAAGTATTAGCCGTTTCAGATTTCGGATTATATGAAATCACAGATTCAACTGCAATACCCTTAATTAAAGATATTTACATCAACTCTCTTGCAAAAGATAAAGATACGAGTGTGCTATATGCAGCATCTTTAAAAGGAATTCGATTATTGTCTTTTACGGTTGATACAATAACAAGCAAAACAATTTGGAAAAAACAAGTTTTATTTGAAAATATTAATAAACCTGCATATTCAATAATACAAGATAAAAACGGGAATATAATTTTCGGATCGGAAGGAAAAGCATTTTTTGCAAAAAAAGATTCCTTGTTATCTTATAGAGAACCGATTGAAATAAACTTTCCGGAAAAAATAAACGAAGCTGTTAATGTTCAATTAGTAAACGAAAAAGTTTTATTTATTCAATCTGACGGAATTTTGGTATATAACAGTAAAACAAACTCTGGAAGTTATCAAAATAAGAAAAATTTACCACAACAAAATTTCAGATTTATTACAAGTAATGTTAATCCTTGGATATATAAAAATAACGAATGGGTTTCAACTGACTCTTCCGAACATATTAACAATAAAAATTACTGGAATCTGTTTCAGAAGATAAGAAAGTTATATATCGACAAAGATGCAAACACATGGATTATTAACAGTAAAAAAGAATTAATAAAAATTTCATCTGATACTTCTCAAAATAAAACTTGTGATTTCAAGATACAAATTACAAGAATATCAGATAATAATGACAGTTTATATGTTTTTAACAATCCTGCTTTTGAATATGAAAATAATGCATTGATAATTGAACTTTCGGCACCTTTTCGTATTAATCCGGACAAAACGCTTTACAGATATAAAGTAGAGGGACTGCCTAATTATGAAGATTGGTCAAACTGGTCAAAAAATTCAACAATTGAATTATCGTTTATTCCGGCAGGCAAATATACTTTAACTGTTAATGCAAAAAATATTTTAGGACAATTAAGCAATGAACAAAAATTATCATTTTCAGTTCTGAAACCGTTTTGGCAAACAAACACTTTTTATTATTTAACCGGTGGCGGTGCAATTATTTTATTGTTATTGTTGTTTTACTTGAGCAGATTAAGATTAAAAAGAAAAAACAGAATTCTGGAAGAAAAAGTTCGAGAAAGAACAATTGAGTTACAAGAAGAAAAAGATAAAACCGAAGAGTTACTTTTAAACATTCTTCCGAAAGAAACAGCAGAAGAATTAAAACGGAACAATAAAGTAGTTCCGCAGAACTACAATATGGTAACGGTATTATTTACTGATTTTAAAGGCTTTACAATGGTTGCTGAAAAACTTACGCCGACAGAGCTTGTTCATGAAATTGATTATTGTTTTAAAGAATTTGACAAGATAATCAGTAAATATAAGATTGAAAAAATTAAAACAATAGGAGATGCGTATATGTGTGCAGCCGGTTTGCCTAAAAAATATAAAGAAAATGCCGTTGAAGCCGTAAAAGCTGCATTAGATATTCGAGATTTTATGCTTGAATACAAAAAAAGATGTGAAGAAGAGAACAAAATCGGTTTTGAAATAAGAGTCGGTCTTCATACCGGGAAAGTGGTTGCCGGTGTAGTAGGTATTAAAAAATATGCCTATGATATTTGGGGAGATACTGTTAATCTTGCTGCCAGAATGGAATCTTCCGGTGAACCAGGAAAAGTTAATGTATCGGGAGAAACATTTAAATTGATAGAAAAAGAATTTTCATGTACTTACAGAGGCAAAGTTAAAGCAAAAAATAAAGGAGAAGTTGATATGTATTTTGTTGAAAAGGCAAAATAGATACGAGTTTATTTATTTTTTAAACAAAAAACAATACCACACCGCCGACGGCAATTATTGCTCCTGCAATTTCAATAAAGTTTACTTTTTCTTTAAAAGCAACAGCTGATGCAGGTATCAATAATATGGGTTGAATAGCCATTATTGTAGATGCAACGCCTGTATTTGTATTTTGAACTGCTAAAAGGGAAAATGAGATACCGAGAAAAGAACCGAATACCGATCCTAAAGCAATTAAACTTATTGTTTTTATCTTTTTGAAAGGAGCAACAACTTTTTGCCATCCTTTTGAAAATGTGATAAAAACAGCCAAGCCTAAAATTCCCGCAATAATTCTTATTTGACTTGAAGCAAAAGCATCATAAGGCCCCATTCCCATCTTACTTAAAACCAAGCCTGTACCCTGCCCCACAGCTCCGCCCAATGCTAACAAAACTCCAATGACGGGATATTTCAGTTTTTTATTCTTATCTCCGTTTTTTTCGATGCCGGAATCTTTTTGAATAACAACAATCGTAACACCGAATAATGTTATAACAATTCCCAAAAATTGTAAGCTCGTAAGGGTTTCGCCCAAAATAATCCAGCCTAAAAATGCTGCAATCGGAGGTGCAAGTGACATTATGAGAATAGAAACCCGAGCACCTATCAATACAAATGCTTTAAATAAAAACAAATCTCCCAAAGCAAATCCTACGATACCTGATAACAAAAGCCACAACCACGATTCGGTACTTGCATCAACAGGAAAAGTGTGATTTCTTGAAAACGTAGTAAAAATGCTTAAAAAAACTAATGCGAATACTAATCTTAAAATATTTATTGAATCGGCTCCGTTTTTTTTACCCAGAGATTCAAAAATTAATGCACCGAATACCCACAAAATAGCCGTAAACAGTGCATAAAATTCACCTTTAAAAAGTTCGAACATATTTGTTCTTATTTGTTAAATTCAAAAAAACAAATATATATCTTTTAAGTTGTTAAATGAGAATAAACAGTCGTTAGGCTTTTAACCGCTGACAAACTGTTGTTTTATACGGATTAAAATTTATTTCTTTATTTTTCGATAATCTTAAACTCAACTCTTCGGTTATTTTGTCTTCCTTGTTCCGTTTCGTTTGTATCAACAGGTTCATCCCAAGAAGCTCCTCTTGATGTTAATCTTGCAGCATTTATTCCTTTCGAAATCAAATAATTAACAACAGCTTTTGCCCTTGCTTTTGATAAATTTTCATTATATTCATGACTTCCTTTGTTATCAGTATGCCCTGAAATTTCAATTTTCATAGTTTTATTATCATCCAAAAGCTTTTTTAAACGATTTAATTCCGAAAAAGATTCTTTTCTGAGAGTTGATTTGTCAAAATCGAAAAAGATATTTTTTAATATAACTTTTACGTCTTTTTTTATCGGATATAATTTAATATTCTTAATAATTTCTTGGTACTTTTCTGACTTCGGAATATTAAAATTGTCAGAATAAAATAAATACCCTTCTTTTTTAACTTCCATTCCGTAATTTTTGCCGGAAGGCAATGAAACAAGATATTTTCCGCTTGTGCTGTTTGATTTAGCCGTTAAAATAAGTTCATCTTTTTCATTATCAAATATTTTTATTTCACTTTCAAGTTTTGCTCCGGTATTTCCGTCAGAAACTGTTCCTTTTACAATTGTTAAACGCACAACCTTATCGGGTATCGAATCTTTTTCAATTTCAATTTCAACAGGAAAATCAATTTTATAAATATCCATAAATCCTTTTCCGTCTTTTTTTACGGAAGAATAATAGCCTTGCTCTCCGCTTGCCGCCATTACAAAATACAAATCATCATCGGGCGAATTTACCGGAAATCCTAAGTTTTCAGGCTCCGACCATGTTCCGTCTTCTTGTTTAGCAGAGCGAAAAATATCATAACCGCCCATTGTGTTATGCCCTTTTGAACTGAAAAACAAAGTTCTGCCGTCGGGGTGCATAAAAACACCGTCTTCATCATATCTTGTATTTATTTTAGAACTCAATTTTTTTGCTTCGCCCCAAGTTCCGTTTTTTAATTTGCTCACATATATATCTCCGTTGCTTGTTTCGGGCTTTAATGTTTTTCCTCTTATGAAATAAAGTTCTTTTCCGTCAAATGAAATACATGCCGAATTTTCAACAGCATCAGTATTTATTGTCGGCGGCAAAGGAACCGGTTTTGTCCACCTGCTGCCTTTAAGTTCCGAAACATAAATATCAAGATTATGGTATAAAAAAAGTTTTTGACCGTCGGGCGACAAACCTACGGTTGCATCATGAGATTCGGTATTTAAAGGACTTCTGAGATTTTTTGGTTTTGTCCATTTTCCGTTTTTATTGTACGAAACATAAATATCTTCAAACAACATTCCGTCTTCATCTGATATTTTACCTCCGGTGCTGCCTTTTCTTCTGCTTGTAAAAATCATCATTGATTTATCTGCCGAAATAAGCGGAGCATAATCAGGGTATTCAGAATTCAGAACATCTAAACGAATAATCATTGCATCAATAGGTTGCGAGGCAAATAATTTTCCGTAGTCGCACTCTTCAATTCTTTTATTAACTTTTTCGGTTGAACCGTTATTTTCACGAAGTAATTTTTCAAATTTAAAATATTCGAAAATTGCTTCATCAAAATTCAAGTTGTATTGATAAGCTCTTCCGAGATTCCAATGAATAAGTAAAGAAACGTAAGGGTCTGAATCATAGGCTTTTTTCAGGTAAGGTAAAGACAGTTTTTTTTGAACTGACTCTAAATATGCAACACCTATTTTATAATTAAGTTCTGTATTGTCAGGGTTGTATTCATAAGCTTTATGGTAATGTTTCAAGGCTTTAAGATAGCCTCCTACTTTGTTTTTTTTATACTGAATATCTCCGTATTTTATATGTGTTTTTGCTTCAAGGTAGCCATCTTCTTTTATTTTAAATTCTTTTAAATCTACATAGATATTATCTTTTTGGGCAAAAGAAAATAATACCGAAAACAGCAGAAAAAAAAGTATAGTAATTTTTATTTTCATTTGATGCGTATTGAATAGTAACAAAAAATGTTGCTTATGAAAATGACACTTTTTAATTTAAAAAATATTTTTTCATTCTTCATTTACAAACCTTTTTGATGAAGGCATTTTATTTGAATCATCCGTATCTAAAAGATTTAAAACTTTTTGTTTGTTCGGTCTTTTATGTAATTCTTTTGCTTTAAGCTTTATATTGTCAGGAACAACAAGCTGTTGAAATAATTCAGGAGAAATTTGAGTTTCAAAATCAATATTTTTCTCCGTAGCATCTGTTTTTGCCATTGCAATCCAGTTTATTAATAAATTATCGGTATTTCCGACAGCAATTATTCTGAATCCTTTATTGTTCTGTTCTGAAATATAAACTTTTGTATCAGAAGAATTTGTAGTTAAAGTTACAACAGGTATATTTTTATCTTTTAACTTTGATGCAAATTTATTGTCAAAACTTATCCAAATTTCATTATTTTTCATTTTTACAATACCGAAATCATTTATTGTTTGTTTCAGTTCTTGTATTTCGTTGCGATTATATTTTACACCTGCAAGTGAGAGAGTTGCTATGGCATAAACATCAACACCCGAAAAAGCATTATCCTGAATATAATCCGGGGCATCTTCTAAGATAACTCCAAAATGCATATTAGGTCTATATTTTGATTCATTTCCTTTTTCTATGAAATCTGTTTCAATTTTATATTTATAAAAAGCAGGTTTTATTTTATCAATATCTTTCATAATAAAATCATAACTATTATCATTTAAATAGTTAATATTTCTGTTTGTTTCTTTTTTTACAACTTGAACAGCATTATAATAATATAAATAATACCAGGCGTAAGCACTTGTACCGATATAACCGAAACTTGTTAAGGTAGGTGTTACCGAAGGTTCTCCTCCTACATTATTTATATGTACCGCTTGGGCAGAACTTGTACTGCAATCAAATTGAGACGAGCCTATAGCATAAATTGCAGGGTTAAGGCGAGAATTTGCACCTGATGCTATTTGTAAAGCAGGATTTCCGGTACTGTTTGTTTTAGCATACAAACCGGGGTAAGCATCTGAAAACCCCCAAACTCCGAAATTATTATTGTATGACATTCCGTACACACCTGCACCTGCTGACGTTCCGTTTCCTTTGGTTTCTCCCCACACTCCTACTCCCATTCCTGCTCCGTCAAAATAACCGGATACTCCCGAGGGATAACTGCCTGCTGTTGTTGAACCGTAGTTTGAAACACCCTGAACAGCACTGTATAAATTAGTTGTATTAGTTGTTTCTCCGTATATGGCTACTCCCGTATTTGTGTTTCCGCTGTACAGCCCGTATGATACTGCATTAGAATTTGTTAAAGTTAAAGCTCTTTCTTTTGTACTTGTTGTAATTGTTCCGACACTTGTTCCTGTTGTTATTAAACTTACAACATCGCTTCCGTTTGTAAAGTTTGCAACATCTGCAATATTTATAAAATGTGCCGTATTTACTCCGTTATTAATTTCTACCGCACCCGCATCAGCCGTAATTATTCTTCCGTTACCTGCACCGCCGAAATCATAAGCCTGATCAAGTGTTGAGCCCCCGGGACCGGTATTTGTAATTTCAATCCAAGATAAACCGTTAAAAAACCAAAAAGTTTGTGTTGTAGTATTAAAAACCATTACTCCTTGTGCGGGAGTTCCCACAGAGGTATGATCAGCCATACGAGGAATCAGTATTCCTTTATTGACAGATGATATATCCAACATAGCCGAAGCATCCGGCAAACTTCCTGTTGTATTAATTGATACACTTTGTGAAAAAGTGTTGTTTATTATTGTGAAAATAACTATTAAAAAAATTAATTTCTTCATAATATTTGCGGTTTAAAGAATTCTTAAATATATTCATTATATTAACTGTCATCTTTTTTTCTCAAGCCTGCCTTTTTGGCTGTAATCTGCATTTTGTTTAACAGGTGCCGGCGGTGCTATACGAATACTTTTACTTTCAGGTTGATTATAAAGTTGCGGCATTAAGTATTTACCCCTTTCTCTGCTGTTTTTTTCAACTTCTACTATTTTTGAATCTTGATTTTGTTGTATGTATTTGTCATTTCGTTCAGCATAAAGCACCCACGAAACTTTTAAATTATTTGTACCGCCGGCAATTTTAAATTCATTATTTTTCACTTCTTCTTTAATGTATAGGTCAGCAGCCTTTCCTATTGGTGTTAAATAGTATGAATAGTTTATATTAATTGCATCAAAGTACTTCGGTAATTCAACAACTGCCTCACCGTTTTCGTCTAAAACTATATTTCCTCTGTAAATATTTAATATTTCAGGGGATTCGGCACAGAAGTGGCGAAGTTTTTTATTTTCGGGATCCAAAGGATGATCAATTGTAAATGCTTTTGTTCCCCATACAGTAAAATCACCGTTTACTTCCATATTTCCGTTTGAATACATTGCAAGTCCGCCGTTAATAAAATCTCCCCAAACACCAACATAACCAATACCGTATGTTCCCACAGCATTTTGAGTATTATCTCCGATTGCATCAGCATTTGAACCGTAAACACCGTAACCTGCTTGGTAATTTGTTTGTCCTACAATACCGTTTACTCCTTGCCCTAAAACACCGTGACCTCCGTCAGTTCTTGTATTAACACCCATTACACCTGCTGTTCCGTTTGCTCCGTCATCAATTCTTCCGTAAACTCCTACACCAAATGCAGTTCCGGTATAATAACCTGCAACTCCGGAAGTATAATCGTTACTGCTGTTAGTTTCAGCAAAAATTGTATTATACGCATTAGCAGTACTTGTGTTATATGCATAAATAGCTGCTCCTGTTCCGGCATTTTGAAAAGTAACAGCACTTGTCGGATTTGCAGCTGTTCCTGTACTTGATTCGGCATAAAAAGCATCAGTTCCGTTAAGGGTACTTGTTAAATATAATTCAATTGCTCCGTAATCTATATTTACTTGTCTTCCGAAACCGTTACCGCCGCAGTTATATGCTTCTTGCAATGTTACGCAAGATGCTCCTGATGCAGTTCCGGCAACCCAAGCAGAACCGTTCCATTGTAAAAAGTCATTTAAAGCAGGAGTTGCATTTACATTACTTAAATCATTTATAATATTATTTGATAAATCGTCGGCTTCATTATCAATTGTTACATCCCAATTTATACCGTTTTCTGTTATTCTCAATAAGTCTGTTGCATCAGTCCAAGTAAAGTTTGATATTGTTGCACCACTTCCGGCATCGTCTGTTCCTGCATACCAACTGCTGCCGTCCCATTTCAAAACCTGCCCGGATACAGAGGGGATTGCATTTACGTTACTTAAATCATTAATAATATTATTCGACAAATCGTCAGCTTCATTATCAATATTAACATCCCAATCTATACCGCCTTCCGTTATTCTTAATAAATCTGAGCCGTCACTCCATAAGAAATTTGTAATTGTTGCACCACCTCCTATATTATCAGCATCCGCAGTCCATTGAGAACCGTTCCATTTTAAAACTTGCCCCGAAACAGGATTCGCATTTACATTACTTAAATCATTAATAATATTATCCGATAAATCATCTGCTTCGTTATCAATATTTACAGACCAATCGGTTGTACCTTCTGTTATTGTTAATAAATCAGTTGCATCAGTCCATACGAAGTTATTAATAGTTGCTCCGCCGCTTCCGGAATCATCAATCCCTGCAACCCATTGTGTACCGTTCCATTCAAGTATTTGTCCGGCTCCGGTGGGGCTTGCATTTACATTAGATAAGTCGTTAATAAAATTATCCGATAAATCATCGGCTTCGTTATTAATCGTGACATCCCAATTTGTTCCTTCTTCGGTTACTCTTAATAAGTTGGTTGCATCTGTCCAAGAAAATGCGGAAATTAAACCGTCAACACTTGAAGTTCCCCCCACTTGTGCCCATTGAATGCCGTCAAAAAACCAAAACCCGTCAAGACTTGTGTCATAAACCAACAAACCTGTTGCCGGGGCAACAATTGCTTGCCTTTGAGCCGAATTCATTCTGGGGATAAGAATCCCTTTATCGGTTGCTGCAACATCTAACATTGCAGAGGCATCAGGCAACATTCCTGTTGTATTAATTGAAACATTTTGATTTTGCGAAAAAAGTTTTCCTGAAAATAATACAAGAAAAGCAACTGTTATTAAAAGATTTCTGTTCATGGGTAATTATTTCTATGTTAATATTTTATTTTCTGAATTTATTTTTTTATATTTTAATATTTAGGAACGATAACACTGTTATTTAGCCTGTATCCCAGAACAAACTCGTGAGAAGTTTTGCTCGGAATACTTGAAGTTACCAAATCGAAAGAATATCCTACAAGAATTTTTTGAGAAATGTATAATCCTAATTTCAGAATAATATCATTTGAGCTTCTGTAAGAAATTCCTCCCCAATATGCTTTTTTATAAATTGCTCTTACTCCGAAACTTGCCTGAAACGGAACATCTTTAACGTATTTCAATAAAACATTTGCTTCCAAACCGACATCTTTATTAACAGGATACAAATAACCTCCCATTAAGTTGTAATGTTTAAGCAAATAGCTGCCGTTTTTAGTTATATCGTTAAGTGTAATTACTCCGAGAATATGTTGAATTGAAATTCCGGCATAAAACTCTTGCCGGGTATCAGTGCTTGAATAAACTTTTTTTCCTTGCGAATTTGCGGAATGAAGCATTAAGCCTAAGTTAAAATCAGGAAGAGCCGTATTATTTTTATCTGTCATTAAAAAAGGATCGCTGCTTTGTCTTAAATAAAGTTCGGGATAATTTATTGCATATAAATCAACACCGCCCGAGATACCGAAAGAAAGTAACATTTTTTCGGCAACTTGTAAATCGTAAGCATAATTTAAATGTATTGTATTTTGCTCAAAAACTCCGGCTTTATCATTTATTAAAAATAATCCGAAATTCATATTGTTAAACTTCTTCATTGCATTTATTCCCATTGTAAGGGGTGCATCTTCAAAACCTGTCCATTGATTTCTGTAAAAAAGATTTATGCTTAATTCATCATTTGAGAAAGCGGCAGGATTTATTAAGTTTTTATTCAGTTCAAATTGAGTAACAAGCGGTACATGTTGTGCTCTTATTTGAAATGAAAAATATGCAAATACTAAAAATAATATGTAAAATTTCTTCATTCGAAATAATTATGTTATTAAAAATAAAATCTTTGCAGTATCAATGTTTATTTGAGAACATTAATATCACCGCTTAGTTTATTACCGTCAGGCAATGTGATAATATAGTAATATGCTCCCGAAGGTTGATCTCCTCCGTTCCATTCACCTTGATAATTGTTGCTTTTGTAAACTTCATCTCCCCATCTGTTATATATTATTACTTGCGAATTTTCAGGCAAATCATCAATAACCCATGTGTCATTAAAACCGTCATCGTTAGGTGTAATTCCGTTTGGAATATCAAACTCTGCTGCTTGCTCATTTACTTCTGCTAATGTCCACCAATTAAAAAAATCTTTTCCCGAAACAGATTCAATTGATGCCGTGTTATTAATATCATTAATATTCGGAGTGAAAATTATATCATTCCAAAGTTCGTTTTCGGTATTAAATCGGATTAATTTAAGATTATTTTCTGTTAAATCATTTCCTTCGATATCTGAATCAGTATATGAAAGCGTAAATGATACATCAGGATTTACGGTATAATTCGGTGCAATTTTCCAAAATCTGTCTATTGTTTTATTTGCGATTACATCTCCTAAATTATAATTATTTTCAGGCAAAGGTTCGTTTTCTATATTCGTGGGGTAAGTTGCAAACACAACGGAGCCTCCCGAACTTCCTGCTTCTTCAGGAGTAAAGCTTACATTTAAATCATTTTCGGTATTTCCCGAACCGAAAGGAATGTTAAATGTATTTTGCGAATCTCCTATTTTCATTTCAATTTCTCCGAGTCCGTCTGACGGTATTGTTTCTGAAAAAATATAACCGCTTATATATTCAATCTCGAAGTTATTGTTATTTAAAATAAGTCTGTTTGAATTCAGATTAAGAATTCCGTTTAAGGAAAGCAAACCGTTTATTTCGCAATTATTTACAAGAATAGTTTTTGTTTCGTTTACTATCGAAAGGTTCTCAAAAAATGTTTTATTGCTGCCTGCAATATTTGTTTCTGTTGTGCCTGACAGTATTAATGTGCCGTTCGGATAATTTTCAATATTAACAAATATATTTTCTGTTGAAGAATTGTTAATCCAATTACCTTCAAGTTCTATTGTTCCGTTTAAATCAATTTCCGGATTTTCTCCTGCGGTAATATTTACAAAATTTCCTCCGTGAATAAATGCACCGTCAGAAACATAAAAATTAGCTCCGTTGTTTGTTATTCCTTGACCGAATAAGACCGAAGAAACGGAAGTTATAATTAAAATCAGCAATAGTTTCTTCATATTAAAAAAAATTAATAACACATTGAACCCATAAAAGTAGCAATATCTTTATAAATAACAAAAGCCGTACCTTAATAGATACGACTTTTAATAAAATTTGTTTCAAATATTTATGCGATTCCCGAAAAACCCATAAATGCAAGTGCCAGTAAACCTGCCGTAACAAAGGCAATCGGTACACCTTTCATTCCTTTTGGTATTTCGGCTAAATCCATATGTTCTCTGAGGCCTGCAAAAATTATTAAGGCTAAACCGAAACCAATTGCAGAAGCAATTGCAAATACAGTACTTTGCATCAAATCAAAACCATAGTCAGGTCTTACGGCAAGTATTGCAACACCAAGTACCGCACAATTTGTTGTAATTAAAGGTAAAAATATTCCTAAAGCTTGAAATAATGAAGGGCTTACTTTTTTTAATATAATTTCAACCAGTTGTACCAAAGATGCAATTACTAAAATGAATGTAATTGTTTGCATATATTGTATTCCGAAAGCATCCAGAACATATTTTTGAAGTAAAAACGTTACAACCGTTGCAACGGTCATTACAAAAATAACAGCACCGGTCATTCCTACTGCAGTTTCTACTTGCTTTGAAACTCCGAAAAAAGGACATACTCCGAGAAATTGTGCAAGAACAACATTATTTACAAAAATTGCTGATATAATAATTAAAATGTATTCCATGATTCAGATATTTTTTTGATATTTTATATTTGAAATAAAATTAAGGTTATACTTTTTTAGACAATTTATTAGTTACTGCGATTATATAACCCAAAACAATAAAAGCACCGGGAGCTAATACAAATACCAATGCACCGTCGCCTTGATAAATGCTGATGTCAAAAATAGAACCGCTTCCGAGAATTTCTCTCACAGCACCTAAGATTGTAAGAGCCATTGCA
Source organism: Bacteroidales bacterium (assembly GCA_021648725.1). NCBI lineage: Bacteria > Pseudomonadati > Bacteroidota > Bacteroidia > Bacteroidales > Bacteroidales bacterium. The sequence continues at coordinate 52,349 of JAKISF010000019.1, forward strand.
AATCCGAGTCCCATTCCAAGCCCGTCAAGAGCAGAATCAAAAACATTATTTTTTGAAGCAAATGCTTCTGCACGACCTAAAATAATACAGTTTACAACAATTAAAGGAATAAATAAACCTAAAACATCATATAAACTCGGAACAAATGCCTGCATCATCAACTCCACGACTGTAACGAAAGATGCGATAATAACAATAAATGCAGGGATTCTTACTTTATCGGGAATCAGGTTTTTAACTAATGAAACAACAATATTCGACATCACTAATACAAAAGTTGTTGCCAGTCCCATTCCTAATCCGTTTAATGCAGATGATGTTGTTCCCAAAGTAGGACAAAGTCCGAGTAACATAACAAAAACTGCATTTTCTGCAAAAAAACCTTTTGAAAATATTTTTAATTTGCTCATATTATTTTAGTATTATATTTATCTTATTAACAGACTATTAGCTAAGTTATTTTTCAATTTTATTAAAAGCATTTCTTGCTCTTTCACAAGCATCACAAAAACCCCTTGAACTGATAGTTGCAGCCGTAATTGCATCAATGGTTCCTTGGTCTTTTGTAACTTCTATAAGAATACCGTCACCGTCTGTATCTTTTATTTCAGAAATGTTTAAGTTTGTAAATTGTTCGCTCCAATCGCTTTTATTTTTCTGCATTTTATCCCCTAAACCCGGAGTTTCATGGTGCTCAAGAACTGCTGTTTTATATATTTTCCCGTCAGGCGTAAAACCTACCATAATCCAAAATTCGCCGCTGAAACCTTTATTTGTATTTGCTTTAATTGCATATCCGCATATTTTTCCGTCTTTTTTTGTAGGATAACATTCAAGACTGTCACTTTCTGACAATGCTATTTTGAACATATTGGAAATAGGATCAAATATTGTATCAAATTCGGGAAGAACTTGTCCTATTGCACTTTTTTTCTTCTCAAGTTTTGCTTTTGCAATAGGTTCTTTTGTTGCTTGATAAACAAATGCTAAAACTGTGGCTGCAACTGCTGATACAATGAACAACACAACGACCATATTTACAAATGATGATTTCTTTTTAGATGCCATTTCAATTGATTATTTTATAATGACTAATGATTATTTATTTAAATTTTCCTTTAAAAGTTCAAATGTTGTTAAAAAATTGTCATGTGTTGTCATAGTGGTCAAGTAATGGTATTTATTTAATAATTTTTAACTGCTTTTTGACCATCTTTAAATCACTTTGCAACTATTATTTGACCATTTCTTATACTACTTTTGACTATTATTTTAACTATCTTTTAACCATTGTTTGACTATAATTTTAACTATTTACTTTTAATTTTTTCTCCGAACCGTTTCGGTTTCATATACATATTTATTATCGGTACAAATGCATTCATAATTAAAATTGCAAATGAAACACCTTCCGGAAATGCTCCCCAAATTCTTATAACAATGGTTAAAATTCCGATACCGACTCCATATATTAACATTCCGCTTTTGCTCATGGGTGATGTTACATAATCTGTTGCCATAAAAATAGCACCGAGTAAAATCCCTCCGGTTAATAAATGAAACACAGGATCTGCAAATTTATCAGGGTTTATACCCCAAAGAATAGCTGTAAAAATTGCAACTGTTCCCAGAATTGAAATCGGAATATGCCAAGTAATGATTTTTCTCCACAACATATACAATAATCCGATAATTAATCCTAAAGCTGCAACTTCACCGAATGAACCGCCCATATTACCGTACAGCATATCCATATAATCGGGAACTTTTTCGCTGATTTTGGTCATACTGTCTCCGTTTCTCATAAATTCAGCGAGATGTCCGAGAGGAGTTGCCCCTGTTGTAACATCGGTATAGCCTAACATTTTTTCTGTAATTACACTTGGCTTAGGCCAGGTTGTCATTTGTACGGGCCATGAAATTAATAGAAAAACACGACCTACCAACGCCGGGTTAAAAGGGTTGTTTCCTAATCCGCCGAATGACATTTTACCGATTGCAATCGCAACAAAAGCACCTATAATTACCAACCAAACGGGCAAACTACTCGGCAAGTTAAATGCTAATAATAAGCCGGTTAATGCAGCGGAACCGTCCATCACGGTTGATTCTCTTTTTAAAATGTATTTTGTAATCAAATATTCAAATAAAACGGATGAAATTACTGCCGAAGCAATCACGATAATTGCACCTAATCCGAAAAAATATACCGAAAACAGTAAAGTCGGAATTAATGCAATTAACACACCGTACATTAATTTCTTAACGGAATTTGTTCCGAGCTGATGCGGTGATAATGAGACTATTAGTTTAGACATGTTCTATCTATTTTTAATATTTTTTATTTGTTACTCTATTGTTATTAATTAATTGTTAAATGTTGTCATGTTTGGTCAAATATTGTTAAAATAATTGTTGTGTATTGCAGAAGTTGATTAAGTATTGTCAAGAAATCAAGATTTGCATTGTAAACCATCAACCACCTTTGACCATCTTTTAACTATTTTTTGACTATCCTTTCAACTATCTTTGACATTTTCTTCATTTTTTCAAACTATCATTTAGCAATTATTTAACTATTATTTGACCATTTTTAAAACTATCTTTGACTATTTCTTCCCTATTGACTTTATATAATTATTAAGTTTAACACTTAAGGATGTTAATTCATTTTTGTATTCTAAAAATCTCTCTTCATTTATTAACTTCCTATTCTTTGCTTTGGTTAACCACGTATAAGTTTCATTTAAAGAACCTCTTGAGTAATAATTAAACAACTTATTTGACTTATAATGAAACCTCCCATGCCCTTCACTTATATTTGCTGCAATTGAATCTGCTGATCTGATTAATTGTTTTCCGATTGTATCTTTTGAAAAATCATTCCATTTCATTATGTCTTTATATACTTTTTCAGCAACTTCCATCGCAATACTGTACACTTTTAAATCATCAATAAACATAATATTCCTATTTTTCAACTAATATACTGATTCTGACAACCTTTCAAAAATCTTTGACCACCCTTTAACTATCTTTTGACCTTTTAAAAACAACCTTTGACCACCTTTTAACTATCTTTTCAACAACATAATTTCTTACTTCATACTTCTTGCACGTCTTAATGCTCCTACTTGGTTTTTTCCTAATCTTATATAATCCAATAATGGTCTGTCTGACGGACATACATAACTGCAAGAGCCACATTCGATACAATCCATGACATCTTCTTTTTCTGATCTTTCAATTAATGCTTTTTCAGCAACTGTCATCAGCAAGAAAGGTTCTAATCCCATCGGGCAAACTTCAACACATTTTGCACATCTTATACATGGTTTAAATGCTCTTCTTTTCGACTCATCTTTCGGCATAATTAATATACCAGAAGTTCCTTTTGCAACAGGAACATCTGTTGTATTAAGAGCTTTTCCCATCATGGGGCCTCCGCTGATAATTTTTCCTGTATCTTCGGGCAAACCTCCTGATGCTTCAATTAAATCCTTTACCGGAGTGCCGAATCTTACAAGATAATTACCGGGATTTTTTACAGATTTTCCGGTAATTGTTACAACACGTTCAATTAACGGCTTATTTTTTTGAACTGCTTCATATACAGCATAGGCTGTTCCTACATTATGGACTACGGCCTCTACTGCAATAGGTAAACCTCCCGAAGGAACTTCTCTGCCCGTAACAGCTTTTATTAATTGTTTTTCTCCTCCTTGCGGATATTGAACTTTTAACGGAACAACAGTTATTCCTTTATAATCTTTTAATAAGCTGTTAAGATGAGAAATTGCATCAGATTTATTATTTTCAATTCCGATTATTGCCTTATCAACTTTTAAGGCTTTCATTAAAATTTCTGTTCCGACAAGCATTTCTTTGCCTTTCTCCAACATTAATCTGTGATCAGACGTAAGATACGGTTCACATTCAACACCGTTGATAATCAGAATTTCTGCTTTTGTTCCTTTCGGCGGCATTAATTTAACATGAGAAGGAAAAGTTGCTCCTCCTAAACCTACAACACCTGCTTCTTGAACTTTTTTAATAATTTCTTCCGAACTATAGTTAAAGTCTTTTATAAAATCTTCGCTTCTGTCAATTTTCTCATCCCATTCATCTCCTTCAACATTAATTATTACGGCTTGTTTTTTATATCCGCTTGTATCTATAACAGCATCAACTTTAAAAACCTTGCCTGAAACCGAAGAATGAATATTTGCTGACACAAAACCACCTTGCTCTGCTATTACTTGTCCGACTTTTACAATATCTCCTTTCTTTACCGAAACTTTTGCAGGTGCCCCGATATGTTGAGACACAGGAATACTTACTTGCTTCGGGATTGCTAAAACCTCAATTTTTTTATCTGCCGATAATTTGTTTTCGGGAGGATGAATGCCTCCTTTCGGGAATGTTTTTAACATTTTTATTAGATTTTATAATCCTTATTCAGTTTTATTTTCTTTATTATCGGTTTCTTTTGCCGAATTTTCTTTCGCAACTTTTATTAAATCAACTTCTTTCTTTTCTGTTGCAGTTTTTTTCTCTACTGCCGGTTTTGCTTTTCTCGGAGGTAAATTTACTTCCCATATTGCATTAGTCGGGCAAACTCCTACACATTTTCTGCAAAGAACACATTTAACCGGGTCGATATATGATAAAAAGTTTTCAATTGTAATTGCATCATACTTACATTCTTTCAGACATAATGTACAACCGGTACATGCAACTGCACAGGCTTTTTTTGCTGTTCCCCCCCTGTCTTGGTTAATACAAGAAACAAATATTCTTCTGCTTTTCTTTCCTGCCGGTCTAAGTTCAATAATATCTTTCGGGCAAGCTTCAACACAAGCACCGCATGCCGTACACATATCTTCAATAACAACAGGAAGGTTTGTTTCGGGATCCATATACATTGCATCAAAACCGCAAGCATCAACACACTCTCCTAATCCCAGACAACCATATTGACAAGCTGTTTCTCCGGCATACAGATTATGCTGAATTGTACAATTTAATGCACTGTCGAATTCGGTTGTTTTTTTTCTGAATTGAGGAGCACCGTTACATCTTATGACAGCAATGAGCTTTTCTTTTTCACTTGCTGTTTTTCCCAATACTTTTGCAACTGCTGCCATTGTTTCATTACCTCCTACAGGGCAATTCAAACTGTCTAAATCATCTGCTTTAACACAAGCCTCTGCAAAATTACGACAACCGGGAAAACCGCAACCGCCGCAATTTGCTGCCGGTAATGCTTCTTCAACTTCGTCAATACGAGGATCTTCAAAAACTTTAAATTTTTGAGATGCCCAATACAAAATAATTGCAGCAATTATTCCTACGGAACTTACTGTTATTATTGTTGCTATTACTACTTCATTCATTATAAATAATTTAAATATCTTAAATGTTTACGGCACCCGTTTTCGGGTAAACAATTGATTTTTTTATTGAAAATGAAAATGTTTTTTTTAGTTTATCTTTTGTTAAATATACTACTAAATAATAAGGGGCTAATGCACCTAAAGCTACTAAACCGGCAAATAATTCATTTTCGGTAAAAGATAACATTATAATCATTGTTACAAGCAATACCAAAAAAGGCAAAATATAGCCGATAAATAATGCTCTGAACCCTAATGATTGTTTATAATACACTTCAACATGCTCTCCTTGTTTATATTCATTTGGGTTTGCAACAAACACATCAACTATTTTTTCTTCAACATCAGAAACAGAGCAAGAACCTTTTACCGAACAAGACGCACAACTTGAATGACTTATAATGCTGACTTGCAACTCACTGCCTTTAACTTCCTTAATGATTCCCTTATGCTCTATTTGTACATTTTTCCCCACACCAAAATTTTAAAACTGCAAATTTAAGTAATTAGAATTAATCAACTCATTTTATAAAACATAAATTTTAATTTAGAACGGTTTTAAATAAATGCTGTATTCTATTAAATTAGATAAATTATGAGATTTTTTAAAACTTCAACTTCTGAGAATACTATTCATAATTATGTGCCGGAACATATTCTTTAAATCCTGCAAAAAAACGGAACTTATGTATTTTTCGACTTTTTATGCGAATACAAAAATTTAAATTGTTGCAAATTAACTAAACGGCACAAGTAAAATTATTTATCTTAGATATCCTGTTCCTCTTTCTTGAACAACATTAATAAAATTTTGTATTGAGCGGTTATAACCCTTTTCGATATCATCAGGAAAATAACAGGCAGGCAATTCATCGTTTCTTCTGTGAGAAGCAATACAGTCGCAACATATTCCTTTAGTTGAGCACGGATATGAACAATTACACTTTTTTAAATTATTAGCCTTTTTACATTCCATAGTTTTTATTTTTAATTTATTGTTGTTTTAAAAAAAATCACAAAATATCTTTAAGAATTTCATCTAATTCTTCGGCACTTAGATTTGAACCTATTATTTTACCGTTTTTATCTAATAAATAATTTACGGGGAAAGTTCTGATACCGTACAGCTTAACAACATCTGAATCTAAACCTTTTATATCTGACACACATATCCAATTTATTTTGTCAGCTTCAATTACTTGCTTCCATTGTTTTTTATTTCTTTCCAAACAAGCTTGAAAAATCTCGAAACCTTTCGGCTTAAACTTATCATATAATTTTTTATATTCGGGATTTCTGCTTCGGCTTAATCCGTGCCATGATGCTGCAAAATCAAGCAATACATATTTTCCTTGTAATGAGGATAAAGAAATGTTTGTTTCTGATGTATCGGGCAATGAAAAATCAGGTGCCTGCATTCCGTCTTGTGTTCTTTTTCTTACTTCAATTTTATCTGAGAGTTCTTTATAATATACCGAAGTTCTTACCGTATCTTTAAAGTTTTCGGTTATTTTTTCAAGTTCATTTAAAGGTAAATAATCTGCTAAGCTTCGAGATGCAATGAATGTTGAAACAAAGCTTTCGTTATTTTCTTTAACATATTTCAAAATAAAATTCATTTGCTCTTCCGAAACTGCTCTGAAATCGGTTTCTAATTCTGTCAGTAATGCTGTATCGTTGTTAGACATAGCAATGTCTTTTTGTTCATAAATTTTACTTTGTTTATTTTCAAACACAACATTATTTTCTAAAAATGCAACATATTCGGCATGTGTTTTTGAACCTTGCACTTCAACCATGCCTTGTTTATTATAATCTGCATTTACCTGAACATGATTGGGTTCCATAAAAAATTCAATAATAATTTGTCCGTCATCAACAATAAGGTAGTATAGTTCAGGGGTGTTGATTTTAACATGTTTAAACTTGAATTTACTTTTGGTCATAAATAAGGAATCAATTGTAACAAGCTTACCGTCAAGATATTTACCTAATACAACTTTCCCTTCAAAATAACCTGTTATATATCCCTTTATTAAGTAATCATTTTCTTTTTTATAAGAATTTTTGCAAGAAAAGAATACTAAAAAAGAAATAATAAGTATGATAAGTTTTTTCATATTCATAAAATTAATTATTCGGTGTTTTGACTTATGCAAAGATAATTTATTTTCAGAATTCATTAAATTTTTAAATCTTCGCAGGCTCAAAATTCAAATATGAACGATATTTTTGAAAACGGAAGGAAACTGCCGCTGATTCAGGAATTTTATACAATTCAGGGCGAAGGTTATCATACGGGGAAAGCTGCATATTTTATAAGAATAGGCGGTTGTGATATAGGCTGTAGTTGGTGCGATACAAAAGTTTCGTGGAATACTGATTCGCATACATTAGCATCAACGAAAGGAATTATCGAAAAAGCATATTTATCCGAAGCAAAATCAATTGTTGTAACCGGAGGTGAACCGTTAAGTTATGATTTGAATTATTTAATACGAAAGGCAAAAGAAAAAAACTTACAAACTTTTCTTGAAACTTCCGGAGCTTACGAATTATCAGGAGAATGGGATTGGGTTTGTTTATCTCCAAAAAAACAAAAGCCTCCTTTGGCAGATATATATTCAAAAGCTGATGAACTAAAAATGATTATTTTTAAAAATGAAGATTTGCTTTGGGCAGAGGAGTGCTCAAAAAAAGTATCTGAAAACTGTAAGTTATATTTACAACCCGAATGGAGTAACAGAGAAGAAAATACTTTAAGAATAATAGAATACGTGAAAAAGAATCCTAAATGGAATTTATCCGTTCAACTTCATAAATATTTGCATATTCCGTAATTATCAACATAAAAAACAAAGGCTCTTCAGTTAAGAAAAGCCTTTGTTAATACCTGTAAATCTATTTATACCAACTTATTTCTCTTATAAATGCATCCGTAAATCCCATACTGTGAATTGTTACGAGATATTTCTCAGCATCAGATTTGAATTTATATTTTCCGTATGTATAATGATTTAAATTATCATTTCCGCTTCTGATTTTTACCTTTCCTCTGAAATCTTTAAAGAATCTGTGTTCTTTTGATATTTTTCTGGAGAAAGCACCTAATTGAATTGTGTAAACACCGCTTATTCCTCCGTCATCTAAATCATCTTGATTTGTATCAGTATTATCAACAACATCAGTAAAGGCATTATTTGCACCTTGTTTATCTAAAATTGTAACTAACACATCTTTATCGGTATTTTTATATTCCAATAAATCAACATATATCATATTTTCGGTAACGCCTTCACGTTTCAGATAATCTATAATATTTTGCTTTCTTTTTTTTGCAATTTTCTCATCTGTACCGTTTTTTGTAGAAATATTAACAACTAAGTCGTTATTTTCCGACATAAAATCAGACAAAACATTCAGGAACAGATAGTTTTCATTATTTAAATCAGAGCTGCCTTCTTCAAAATCTAAAGAATACACTTTATGAACTTTGCCTCTGTTAATTTTATCTAAATTATAATTTCCTAAATCTTTTTCAATTTCATCGTCATAAGGAGCTGAAAAGGTAAATGCTTCAAAAAAATGTTCGGGAGCTTCTGCGGAAGCGAAATAATTATTATCTCTGTCAACATTTGCCGAAAAATCGCCGTCAGTTTTTTGATTAAAGAATCTTTTCTTTGTAGCAATATTGCTTATTTTTACATCGCATTCAGTTCCTGTTTCACTTTGCACGTTTCCGCTTACTAAAAGATGATATAGTGATGAGTCTGAATAATTCACTAAAAAGATATCTCCCCTGCCCTTTCCTTCCGGGCGTTTTGACATAAAATAGGCTTTTTTATTATCGCTTGTTTCAAAATAAAAAATATCATCTTCTACAGAATTAACGGGCATTCCGAGATTAACAGGTTTTCCGAATTTAGTGGGACTTGCTCCTTTTGATTTGAAAATATCATACCCGCCGATAGAATTGTGCCCTTTTGAACTAAAAAACAATGTTCCGTCAGCATGTATATAAGGACTTTCTTCGTCAAATTTTGTATTTATTTTTTTTCCGAGGTTTTTTGCATCCGTCCAATTTCCGTTTTTATCTTTTTTTATGTAATAAATATCTTTTCCGCCTTTTCCTCCGGGGCGATTACTTGAAAAATAAACAATGTTTCTTTCTTGATTCATTGATGCATGAGTTTCGCTGTATTTTGAATTTACGGCTTTAAATTTTTCGGGTTTTGTCCAGTTATTTCCTGAATATTGGCTTGTGTATATATCTCCGCTTTTGTAAACCAACATAAATGTGCCGTCTTTAGAAACCCAGCAACTTGCTTCATTATCTTTTGAATTTAAAGGTTTTGAATAAGGATCGGGTTCTTTATCATTTTCATTATCTATATTAATGAAAAATATATTTTCATCATATTCTCCGTCCTCTGTTTTTTCAGTTCTGAAAGATGTTTTTTCTTTTGAGGTATAAACAAAAATTCCTTTATCTTCAATTAAAAACGGAGAATGCTGTGTATATTCGGTATTTATAGCATTACCGGGAGAACTGATTTTAATTTTTCTTTTCTTTTTAAATTCTTCAATTGCAGCTTCCGAAGCCCTTATTTCATTTTCAAGAATTGCAATTGACTTGTATTTTTTATATTCTTTATTGATAACAAGCTCGTTATAAGTTCGAATCGCTTCCTCAAACATATGATTTGCATGATATGCTTTTCCTAATAAAAACTTTGCATCTAAAAAACCTTTACTGTTATTCTTTTTCTCAAATAATATAACCGCTTTTTGAAGTGCTGCAATTGACATATTATTTCTGTCGGGAGTTCTCAGGTAGCACTCTCCTAAGTTCATGTGATATACTGCTTTTTCGGGATCTTTTTCAATTAATTTCTCATAAGCTTTAATTGCATCAGGAAAATTTCCGGCAAGTAATAACTTCTCTGCATTCTTTGCACTTTGCGAAAAAGAAAGAGTTGTAATAAAAAATAATGAAATAAAGGTTAGTACATATTTTCTCATAATAGTTTACTTTTTTTAACAGATATGCAACAATCGTGCAAAAAATTAATAAGACAAATAAGCCGTAATATTAATAAATAATTAATTACTATGTAATTTTTAAATCAATTTTCGAAATTATTTCTGAATAATTATCTTGGTTAATATCAATAATCAAAGCATCGGTAATACCGAAACGTCTTAATATATCATACACTAAATTTTCGCGAACAACCCAAATCATGGTATAAGAATCATTTTCACATAGTTGTTCAATAGACTCTGACCAACCTTTTCCTTTTAATTCAAACGGTCCTATTTCATCAATTAATATATATTCGGCATTATTAAGGTTTTCAGGTTTAAGTATTTTTTTTCCGAACTCTAAGCCTTCTTCATTAAAATAGAAGCGTCCGATTCTTTTTTGCTCGTTGTTGCCGGTTGCTTTACACAATAATTTACTTTCTTTTGTATTTATATCAGTTATGTGAAATTCTGCCCTTTCGTTATTCTTAAAAGTACCTTTTGCGAGAAACCCCGAAACTTTTTTATCTTTTTGTTTTAACAGATCCATAAAATTCTCGGCATAAGTGCTTTTACCGCCTTGCCTGATTCCTTCAATTATAATTACTTTGCGTTTTTTATTACGATTTTTAAATTCTTCAAGAATATATTCGGCATCTAAAATATTTTTAACAAGTGCCTGAATCGGATTTTTTAATATTTTTTTGGGACTTGAAGCATGTTTCATTAGATACGGTAAAACAGAAAATGCCAACCCGAGTGCAGTATAAAATTGCCAAAATCCTTTTCTGTACAGC